>CALAQT010000068.1 GCA_937888775.1 uncultured Actinomycetes bacterium
GGCGACCGACCGGTTGGCCGGGTCCCTCGTGGTTATCTACGCGCAGCCACTCGCTAGACGCACTTTGTCTAGGTAGTGCGTCAAGGATTTCTTTGACCGCTACTCTCGGTGAAATCCATGGGGTTCCACGGCGACCCCACCGAAACCCCACCGGGCTCCATTCGTATTCGAAATGAGCCCTCAGAGGGGAGTGGAGCGGGAGAAGGGGTTCGAACCCTCGACCCTTACCTTGGCAAGATAGGCGCGGATCATTCCTCGGCGGGGTGCGGTGGCAGCGGGCGCCCAGGCGCTTCGGCCCGAGTGCGGTCCGCTGCAGTCGGAGGTCGGCTGAGGCGCGCGACGGCCTCCAATGCGCTCGCGGGAGTCGTCAAGGGCGGCGCGCGCTTCGGACGTGCACGTCACCTTCGCCGCAAAGCTCATGAAAGGGATGGCGTCCGCTCATGTCGTCTTCCTTGCCAGCGTCGTCTCCCGGCGGTACGGGGCTGCGGATCTATACGCCGACCTTACGCTTGCCGCCTCGCGCTCGGCCGGCGACGGACGAAGGGTCGGAGCGGTTGGCTGAGGCCAGCGGGTTGCCGGCCGTCTGGCCCCGGGTGGTTGTCGCGTGCGGGCCGTTTGCCCGTCGAGTAGCAGGGCGGCGCGCTCGCAGTCGCTCAACATCCCGCTCGAGGAGTTGCTTGATCAGCGTTGGTTCCCATGAGTTCGCCACGAGATCAGCAGCGGGTAACCGGCGACCCGTGGCGATATCCGGCGAATGGACGCGCCGCAAGGTCGCCGACACCTGGGCGCACTCTCCTCGGGCGGTGCGTGCGCACGGTCGCAGCCCCGTGGCCGTGCTTGCCCGTGGCCCGCGGCCGGTGACGTGGCGAGTAGTATGTTGCGACCCTGTCGACACGACATATCGGAGCTGTGCAATGAAGGGTGCGGAGCTGCGGCGCCGGGTGCTCGCCGCCGGTGCGATCCTTGCAGGTGGGCTGGCAACCGCCACCACCGCAGTGCCCGCGCATGCCGCCGGGCCCCAGGTCCTCCTGGTGGGGACCTTCAACGGCGTCACCGGCCCGTACACCACCATCCAGCAGGCCGTCGACGCCGCCCAGGCCGACTACGTCAGGGGCACGACCGGTGACTGGATCCTCGTCGGTCCCGGCGTGTACCACGAGCGCGGTGACTACACCGAAGCCGGCAGCCCGGCCGCAGGCGTGGTGATCCGCACGCCCGGCCTGCACCTGCGCGGGATGGTGCGCGGCAACATCACCCCATCCACCAGCGGCGTGATCATCGACGGCACCAAGCCGGGCTCGCCGGTCTGCTCCGCCAAGCCCTCCGACCAGGACTACGGGCCGAACAACCAGGGCCGCAACGGCATCGAGGTGTTTGGCCAGAAGGGAGCCGCCGACAACGTCAGCATCGACAACCTCTTCGTCTGCAACTTCCTGACCAGCACGTCCGGCGCCCAGGGCAACGAGGTGTGGTGGAACGGCGGCGACGGCGGCGGTGTCATCGGCATGCACGGCTACGAGGGCAGCTACCTCACCGCGACGTCGCTGTACGCCAACGCCGACGTCAACAACACCCTCGGCGGCGCCTGCTGCGGCGTCAACTACCCCGCCGGCAGCTACGGCATCTTCTCCAGCGACGCCACCCGCGCCACCGACGGAACCATGGCCAGCTGGACGTACGACTACGCCAGCAACATGGCGGACTCGTCCTACTACATCGGTGCCTGCCAGCAGCGCTGCGACGCGGTCATGGACCACGACCACGGCCAGGGCAGCGCGCTGTGCATCTCGACCACCAACGCCGGCGGCTACCTGCTCGTCAACCACATGACCTGCGACCTCAACAAGACCGGCCCGGTTTCCAACGCGCAGAACAACGACGACCGGCCATCGCCGCAGATCGGCTACTGCGACGCGGCCGACCCGAGCGAGCCGCAGGTGGGCGCCACGGGCACGAACTCGTGCGTGGTGTGGGAGAACAGCACCTTCAGCAACAACAACAACCCCAACGTTCCCGGCAACGGCACGTCAGGGCTTGCCGGCGGTGGCCCGGTGGGGACGGGGATGATCCTCGCCGCCACGCGCGGCGTCACGGTCACGCACAACACCATCGAGAACAACAACTCGTGGGGTGAGCTGGTCGTCGACCTGCCCGACCAGGAGGCCGGCCCGTCCAACTGCCAGGGGGGCATCCTGCTGTCGCCGCCGGGACAGACGCCGGTGTGCTACTTCCCCTCGGGCGGCAACGTCAGCCTCGCCAACACCTTCCTGAACAACGGCGCCGGGTACGGGGTGCCCAACGGGTCGCTCGGCGACATCGGGCTGGCCACCGCGGTGCACACCAACCCACCCTTCGACATCACCACGGGCAACTGCTTCGCGGGCGACACCGACGCGGGCCAGCCGGGCGGTGCCCCGACGAGCGACCCGCCCCTGCTCGAGACCAACCCGATCTATGCCCCGACCAACGGTGTCTGCACCCAGACCAACGCCGGCGACACGGGGCCGCTGCTGGCCCAGGCGGAGTGTGCCTCCCAGCTGCTGGCGCCCTGCCCGACGCTCAACACGCTGTGCCTTTACGGCCCGGTGCCCTGCGTGCCGGTCCCGACACCCCTCGACTACCCGCGGCCGACCGTGCCGTTCACGCTGGCGGCACCCCCCAACCAGACGACGATGCCCGACCCGTGCGCGGGCGTGCCGGCCAACGCGTTCTGCGCGACAGTGGTGGCGGCGACGGTGCCAACCCCGTCGGTGGGGTCGCACGCGGCCGTCCCCGCCGCGCTGGGCGCCGGCCTCATCGGCGTCGGCACGTACATCGCGACACGCCGCCGCCGGCGTTCGCGGCGCGGGGGACCGTTCGCCTCCTGAGGGGGTCGCCGTGGGCGGTCGGGCGGCCAACAACATCCTCACCGTCAACGTCCCGCTGTCGGACGTCGGCAGCCCGGCGGTGGGCAGCGTGCTGCAGTACCCGCTCGGGTTCACCCAGGAGGTGAACGACCCCGCGCTGGTGCCGTTCACCATCGACACCGGCGGCGCACAGAACGACTACACCGTCGGCCAGAGCTGCAACGGCTCGACCGCCGCCGTCCTCACCGGCACACCCCAGACGGTGCTGCCCGAGGTTCCCGCGGCGCCGGCGCTTCTCCTGCTCGGCGGTCTCGTCTCGGCGCTGGCCTGGCGCCGCCGCTCGCGCCGCACGCTCGCCGGCTGATCCCACCCCGTCCCGGGCCGTCACCGCACCGCGCGGTGACGGGTCAGGGACACGGGTGCCGATCTGCAGCAGCGGCTGCGCGGGGCGAACCCCTCGCCCCGGCCTTGGCCCGTGGGCACCGCTGTGATAATCACCCGGTGCCCACGGCTGACGAGGTACGCGCTACCGCAGCGGACCTCTCGCGCCGCGAGTGCCGTGAGGCTGTCGCTGAGCGTAATATCTGTGTTACGCTCTCCCCAAGAGATGCCATGCCAAAGATTGATACCAGCCGCCACCGCCGCTTCCGCGAGGAGCAGCTCGCCGACCCTGAGTTTCGCGCCGAGTACGAGCAGGCTGCCGCGCAGATCGCTCAGGTCGACGAGGTCATGACCACGCTAGATCGTCTCCGAATCCAGGCGGGGCGTTCGAAGGCTGAGCTGGCTCGGCGGATCGGGAAGGATCCCGCGGCTATCCGCCGGCTTTTCACCGCCGAGGTCAATCCGGAGCTGCGGACCATCGCCGCATTGGCGGCCGCCTTGGACGCAGAGATTCGAGTCGTGCCTCGCACCGACGACCAATCGCCGAGGGCGACCGCAGCCGCCCGGTAAGCTCCCGAGGATGCCGTGGGACGTCCTCTATTACCGCGCCGTCGATGACAGCGTCCCTGCCCTCGACTTCTCCTGGCCTGCCCAACGGCGGTGCGAGCGACCATGCTGGCTGTGCTCGACGCGGTCGCCGCCGCGCCACCGCCACGCTTCTCCGGGGGCGGACTCTGGGAGGCGATGCACGGCGACATGCATGGCTACTACGAGGTTCGCAAGAGTGGCTCGCCGAACCGCACGCAGTACCGTCTGTTCTGCCTCCTCGAGAATCCTGCCGACGGGTCAGAACTGCGGCGACGGGGTCTGTCCCATCCCGCGATCGTCGTGGTCACCGGCCTGATGAAGCCGTGGATGACAGCACTCTCCGCGGCGGACTATGCGGCTGTTCGAGCGCTTGGTTTGGACCACCTCGCGCAGTTGCCGCGCCGCATCGCGGAGTAGGTGGCTGGACCGAGAACCTTACCTGGGAAGAGTAGCGCTCGTAATCCGAATACCGAGACCGCTACCTTCCCGCAAATCCACGGCGATCCACGGTGATCACACGGGAAGCCCACCGGCGTCCACAGTTGAGATCAAACCAGCGGGAGAAGGGGTTCGAACCCTCGACCCTTACCTTGGCAAGGTACGCTTCCAATTCTGTACTCGCAGGGGCCGAAAACGGCCTCTAAACGACTACTTCCCCCCAACTTCCACGGGGCTCAACGCTGAGCACACGGGGCTCCACGCTGACCACACCGGCGTCCACGCTGATCACAAGATGGCCAATCCAAGGGTGGGGAGGGGCACCGTTCCTATGACGGTGCGACAACGACGCGACTAGTGCCGCGCCAAGCGGTCACAGCCTCCCGCAAGCTGGACGTCCTGCACCTGGGCGCCACTGAGGCGAACGTCACCCACGCGATCTGGTAGTTCTCAGTGCTGGGTGGGCGCGTAGAGCCATACTCGTCCTGACACTCGACTTCGAATCCGGTTGCCAGTTGGGCGATGGCGCGGGATTGCGGATACTGGCTCACCATGAGACTGAAGGCACCCGTCATCGTCGCTGACCTTTTCGTGCCAGAGCGCCGTGAACTCGTGGAGCTCCTGAGGAGCCTTCCGCGCGATGGCTGGTCGGCTCCGACGGTCTGTGCTGGCTGGTCGATCAAGGATGTTGCCGCGCACATCCTTCACGACGACTTCAGGAACCTATCTGGTGGTCGAGATGGCTACTCGGTGGGCCATTTTGACGCCCCATCCTGGGAAGCTCTCGTTGCTTTCATCAACCGCGCCAATGAGGACTGGGTCGTGGCAGCAAGGCCGCTAAGTCCTGAGCTGCTCACCGAGCTGCTCGAATGGAGTGGGCACGCTGCTGCCGCGTATTTCGCGACTTTGGATCCACTAGAGATGGGAGGGAACGTCGCGTGGGCCGGTGCTGGTCCAATGCCACAATGGCTCAACGTAGCCCGAGAGTACACGGAACGCTGGGCGCATCAGCAACAGATTCGCAACGCAGCGGGAGCACCGTCATTGCGGGAGCCGCATCTCTTTCATCCTGTTTTAGACACGTACGTCCACGCTCTTCCTCACTCATTCAGGAACGTCCCGGCGGACGACGGGGCGAACGTTCTCATAGTGGTGACAGGGGATGCCGGTGGTCGCTGGTCACTCGTACACCACCAGGGGAGCTGGGGGCTGTACGAAGACGTGGCGCTTCCGCCGTCCACCGTTGTAACGCTTGATGAAGACAGAGCCTGGCGACTATTCACAAGAGCGCCTGGCGCGAGCGCTGCCGACAGCGGAATAATGTGCGATGGCGATCAGCGCCTTGGGGGCCACGTGCTCACGACGGTCGCGGTAATCGCCTGATACTCACCGTTGAGGCCAACCGACTGGCGCGTATCGCCGACGACGTTGAGCCCTCCAGGGAGCGAATCCCCCCACGCCGAGTCGGCCCCCGGAGTGGCATCGACTCGCCTCGACGCGATCGGCGGAAATATAGGGGGAGGGAGGATGGCTAGGTGGCAGTGTCGATGATCAGTGCGCCGCTGATGTACTCAATGAGGCGGTCGGTCGGCTCAGCCAGCACGACCCGGGCGACCTGCGCTTGCTGGCGAATCGCGCAAGAGCGCTGTGCTCGAGCGACAACTGTTCTGGGCCATCGTGGGTCTCCTGGGTTGGGTAGAAGCTTTCCAAGAGAACTCCGCGGTGGCCTTCTTTGTCCACCTCGTCGGCAGATCTAACGGCCACCCGGATTTACACCACTGCGGGACGCAACTCAGCGGATGCCAGGCGGTGGCTGGTTGAGAGTGGTGTACAGGGTCCTTGGTCCCCGCCAGGGGGCGACCGATGGCACTGGCACCAGGGGGTGTTGACGGGCACGCTGAACCCTGGTGGCACACGCGAGCCAGTGTGTGAGGTTGTCATGACCAAGACCCATACCCAAGAGAAGCAAGCGCCTGGACCGATCCTCTGTGCGGTTGATGCGTCGACACCTTCCGACGCAGCGCTTCAAGTGGCTACGAGCCTTGCCGAGGCTCTGGGGAGACCGCTTCACCTCGTCCACGTCTGGCAGGGCGCCGTCGAGACGTTTGGCGAAGGCCGGGCACGGCGATTCCTACAGGATGCAGGCAGGGATGCGAAAGCTGAAGGAACCCATTTTGAGACGGACGTCACCGTGAACGGCATTGCGAGTGTGGCCGATCGAGTCGACGCGGGATTGGTGGTGATGGGCACGCATTCCCGTGGCAGGTTCGGCCGCCTCCTCTTGGGTAGCACGGCCAACGAGATTCTGGAGCGAGCCCGGTGGCCATTGCTCGTAGTGCGCACGGAAACAGTTTGGCCCCCGGAGAAGATCGTTGTGGGACTGGACAACAGTGAGGCCGCCGCCCAGGCCAGCGACCTTGCGGCGTCGATCGGCTCCGCGTACGAGGCACAGGTCACACTTGTGGAAGCCGTCCCCGAATTGGTGATGACCAAGGACAGGCAAGATCCTCGGGGCCGCAAGGCGGCCGCCATCGTGAATCGCACGCGATCGCACCTGGCTGAGCGCGCACAGGCCGTGACATCGGCGGGCGCCGCATCTCCGCGAACGACAATCCGTCTCGTCAAGCCGGAGCGTGCGCTCGAGGACGAGATCAAGCGAGGTGACCGGACGCTCGTTGTCATTGGACATCGGAGTTCAATGGAACGTCGCGACAGCGAGGACACGAGCGTCGCCGAATCCCTTGTGCGCGGCACCCATGCCCCCATCCTCATCTACCCGGAGGAGGCGATGGACAGGCCGCGGCACGTCCCGACCACCGCTGACGAAATGGCTTGATGGGCGCTCAGACGATCCACGACGATCCGACCCGCGAGACCCGAGCATACGAGGTCGAACAACAGGACTTCAGCGCCGATACCGAGGAGCCTCTGGCACACTTCCTCCGCCACGTTCGAGCCGGACGCAACGGGCTCTCATCGCGGGAAGCTGATCGTCGAGTTCTCGTCTTCGGAGCCAACAAACTGCGCAAGCGAGTCCAGAGAACCTGGCCACGCGATCTTGCCCGCCAATTCACGCACCCACTCGCACTCCTCCTTTGGATGGCCAGTGCACTGGCCATGGTCTCGGGAGCACCGGTGCTGGCGGCTGCGATCATCACGGTCATTGTTCTCAACGCCGGGCTTGCGTTCATTCAAGAACAGGAGGCGGCACGAGCAATCGACGCGCTCGCCCAGTACCTTCCCGCGCAGGCCAAGGTCATCCGAGACCGGCGAATCCACACTGTCAGCGCCATTGCGATCGTTCCGGGCGATCTGATCGTTGTCGATGAGGGTGACCGGATTTGCGCGGATGCCCGGATCGTTGAGGGAGCCCTCGATGTCGATATGTCGGCTCTCACAGGTGAAGTCCTGCCGGCGTTTCGCGCGGCGGGTGCCGCCGGTGGCACCCGCCCGTTGCTCGAAGCGCAAGATCTCATCTTCAGCGGCACCACGTGCATCGCAGGTGAGGCGCATGCGGTCGTCTATGCAACGGGGATGCACACTGAGCTGGGCCGTATCGCCGCCCTCTCCGAACGGATCAATCCTGGTGCGAGCCCTCTGGAGAAGGAGGTTCGGAGAGTAGCCTGGATCATTGCCGGCGTAGCGGTGATCAGCGCGTGGTCGTTACCGGCGGAGCTATGGCTTGGACTCGTAACCAAACGGGTATATCGGTGTTCCTCCAACCCTGTTGACACACCGCGAGTCTCTCGCTTGTCAATGCGCGCGGTCAGTCACGCTGGCGACAGCCGCGAGGTCACGCCGCGCCGTCGGGACATCCCACTCGGGAGAAGCTCGATCAATTCCGTTCCTGGGACGCGAAGCGCCGATCGTCGTACGAGAGCGGAGGGGCAGCCGAACCATAGCGTCCCGGGACGTCTCACTCAATCCAGATTGGCGAGAGTCTCCTGGATTGAAATGGTCGCACCGCAGACGTGCGTGTCCGCAGCGCCGTAGTAGATGGTCAATCGGTCGTCCTCCGCGAACGCGCCGGTCGCGAATATGACGTTGCCGAAGAAGCCGTGGATCTCGTAGTCGGCGAGCGGCTCCATGATCGGGTCGAGTGAGCGGCCGAGCACACGGGCCGGGTCGTCGGCGTCCAGCAGCACCGCGCCGAGGCAGTAGCGCTGGTCCTGGTCGACACCGTGGTAGATCTCGAGCCAGCCCTCGGGGATGCGCAGTGGAGGAGGTCCGGCCCCCAGCTTGGTCGAATCCCACATGCCGCGGCGCGGTCGAAGGATGCACTGCTGCTCACCCCAGTGCACCAGATCGGAGGAACGTGCGATCCACATGGACGGGAGGCCGAGCCCCTCGGTGACCGGCCGATGCAGCGCCACATAGGCGCCGCGCACCATCTCCGGGAAGAGCACGAAGTCCTTGTTGGGTGGCGGCAGGACCATCCCATGCCGACGGTACGTTCGCCAATCGCGCGTGTCTGCCACGCCCACGCCGAAACCATCGGGGGAGACCGCGGTGTAGGCGAGGTGGTAGCGACCGTCGATCTCCGTCACCCGGCAATCCTCGATGCCGTAGCTCTCCAGGTTTCCCTCTCCCTCCAGCGCGGGTGCGGGTTCGACGCGGAAGCTGACCCCATCCTGGCTCGAGGCGAGCCGCAGATGAGAGATCGTGGTCAGGTAGTCGTCGCCGCGCCAGAAGAAGACGCGGGGGTCGCCCCCGGGGATCAGGTCGGGATCACCGGTCCGAGCCTCGACGCGACGCATCCCCTCCGGCGCCGTTGCATCGAGCACCAACGCGCTCACGGTGCCGTCACCGGCGGGCACTGCTTCGGCAACGCGCAGCAGCAGCCAGGTCTTGCCCTCGAAGTGGAAAGCCGCTGGGTTGAGCACGCACATGACGCTGAGGTCTGGGCGGGACGGTGGCACGTCCGCGGGAGAGATCAGGGGGTTGGCCGGGAACCTGCGAGCGAGATCGGTTATTTGTGTTTGACTCCCTGCGCATGGCTGCGGTCGAACGTCCGTCCCCGAAGCTTAGCCGGATCTGGGTCGGGGCGAACTTCTGGTCGCGCGTGGGCGGCCCGCTGATGTGGCGTACGTTCGACGAGCAGGTGGTCCGCGCGGAGCTGCAGGTTCTCATGAGCCATGGGCTCAACGTCACCCGCTCCTTCCTGTACTGGCCGGACTTCATGCCCGAGCCCGACCGCCTCGAGGAGTCGTTCATCAAACGTTACGCGCGCTTCCTCGACCTCCATCTCGCGGTTGGCATGACCACGATACCCACCTTCATCGTCGGCCAGATGTCGGGTGAGAACTGGGATGTGCCCTGGCGGTGCGGCCGCGATCTCTACGCGGACGGTTGGATGCTGGCGCAGCAGGCGTTCTATCTCCGGGAAATCGCGGGCCGCTTCAGGGATCACCCGTCGGTGTGCGCCTGGCTGATCTCCAACGAGATGCCGGTGTACGGCGGGGATGACTCCCCGGCCGAGAACGTGCGTAGCTGGGCGCAGCTGATGGTGCAGGCGATCCGCGCGGGCGGGGCGACCCAGCCGGTGTCCCTCGGGGATGGCGCCTGGGGCGTCGAGGTAACGGGAGTTGACAATGGCTTCCGGCTGCGCGACCTGGCACGCACTGTCGACTTCGTCGGCCCGCATTGCTATCCGATGGAGGACGACGCGATTCGGCAGCACCTGACGGCAGCCTTCAACTGCGAACTCAGCCATGTGGGCCTGCCTGTCGTGCTCGAGGAATTCGGGGTCAGCTCCGACCACGCTTCGGACACCGCTGCAGCCGATTACTACCGCCAGGTCCTCACCAGCACGCTGTGCGCCGGGGCGGTCGGCTGGCTGGCGTGGAACAACACCGACTTCGAGCTGGCGGCCCAGGATCCGTACCGGCACCATCCATTCGAATTGCACTTCGGCGTCACCCGAGCCGACGGCTCGCCCAAGTTGGCGCTCCTGGAGCTGGAACGGTTCCACCGCACGCTGGAGCAAATTGACTTCGCGGGCTGCGACCGGGCGCCCACCGAGGTAGCCGTTGTCGTGCCCTCCTACTTCGACACGGACTACCCATTCATCGCTCCCAGCCAGCGGCCGATGATCCGTGGGATCCTGCTGCAGGCCTATATCGCCGCGCGGGAGGCGGGGATACCGCCCGCGCTCGTCCGCGAGCTCGACGGTGTCCCCCCGGCGCAGCTGATCCTGCTTCCGTCCACACAGGCCCTGACCGGTCCCACATGGGCCGAGCTCGAAGCGCGCGCGGCGGCCGGCTCCACTGTCTACTGCTCGTACTTCAGCGGCGGCGTCGAGTTGCGCCGGGGTCCCTGGCACAGCCACTTCAACGAGTTCTTCGGTGTGGAGCACAACCTGCGTTACGGCCTGGTCGACGCCGTCGAAGAGGAGACTGTGACCTGGATGTTCGAGAGCGGTCTGGGCGACCTGGCGCCGGGGACGACGCTCTCCTTTCGGGTGGCGGGAAACCCGCACGGTCGCGCCTACCTGCCGGTCACTCCTCGTGAAGCTCAGGTGATCGCCCGCGACGTGCACGGCCGGCCGGCGTTGCTGGTGCGTGAGTTGGGCAGGGGCCGGATCGTGCTCTCCACATACCCGACCGAGTATTTCGCCAGCGCCCAGGCAAGGGCGAACCCGGAGGACACGCACCGCCTCTACGCCGCCCTGGCCGTCCTGGCCGGAATTGAGCGTGCGGTCGGCAGCCCCCGACCGGATGTCCTGGTGGACTCCCTCGTGCACCGGGACGGCAGCCGCTTCGTGTGGTTTCTCAGCCAGGCCGCCGAGCCGGTGAAGCTGCGGCCCGGTCTCCCTCCGAGCCAGGGACTGGTGGACCTGGAGACCGGCGCACCGGTCGATGAGGTCAACCTGAGCGGCTATGGGGTGGCGGTCTACCGGCTCGCGGCGATAGCGAAGCAATAGGCCGGGACGTCCAGGGTCCCGCCCCCGGGCCGCACGCTGGTCCCCACCAGACTGCCCTGTGCGTTGTACAGCTGCACACGCCAGCGACCGTTGGGGAGCGTCGTGACGAGCGTTCTCAGGAGACGCATGATGGGTCCGCTAGCCCTTGATGCCCGAACCGATCGCGGACTCGACGAACTGCCGCTGGAAGATCAGGAAGAGAATCACCACCGGCACCGCCAGCACGACAGCACCTGCCAGGATCGTCCCGTACGGGTTGGCGGCGGCCTGGGCGACCGTGGAGATGTAGTTGGCGAGGGCGACGGCAAGCGGTTCCAGCTGCAGCTTCTTGGTGATCAGGAACGGCCAGAGGAACTCGTTCCAGGGACCGATGAACGTGATCAATAGCGCGGTCAGGATCGCGGGCCTGGTCAGGGGCATCACCACCTGGGTGAGGACCGCCAGCTCAGAGGCGCCGTCAATGCGCGCCGCGTCGAACATGTCCCTGGGGAGCTGCAGGAAGAACTGCCGAAATATGAAGACTGCGGTCGGGTTGATGGCGAAGGGCAGGATCATGCCCAGGAGGCTGTCGCCAAGCCCGAAGTCGCGGGCGATCAGGACGTAGAGCGGGATCATCAGCAGCTGGAACGGCACTACCAGTAGCAGCAGCACCAGGTAGAAGATCGTCTCCCGGCCGCGAAAATGCAGCTGGGCGAGCGCGTACCCGGCGAGCATCCCAAACACGAGCGTGCCAAGCAGAACGCCGCCGGTGAAGAAGATCGAGTTGAGCAGACTCCGCGGCAGATTGATTGCATCGTTGATGGCCCCGAAGTTGGCTAGGGACAGACTCGACGGGCTGGGGAAGGCGCCGGAGATGCCCGGGTTCGGCGCCTTCTGCAGGGCGCTGACGACCATGTAGTAGAAGGGGAACAGGAAGATCACCGCCCCGATCAGGAGCGGAATGAGCCGGAGCCACGTGCCTCTTCCGCGCTTGCCCCTGGTGGGTGTGCGCACGGGCTCGGCTGTTGCCGCGAGCGGCTGCGCCGGGACTGTCGCCATGGCTACTCGCGCTCCAGGAAGAATCGGCTGACGCCGGAGACAACCAGGACCCCGATGGCGAGCAGGATTCCGATCGCCGCCGCGTACCCCGGATGATTCTGCTCGATACCCTGCCGGTAGATCAGGAAGACCGGCGAGACCGACTGGTTATCAGGGCCACCGCCTCCGGTCAACAGGTAGGGCTCGGTGAAGAAGTTGGCCCCAGTGATGATCGAGACCACCACCACCAGCACCGTTGCCGGCCGCAGTCCTGGCACGGTGACTGCGAAGAACGCGCCGATGCGGCGAGCGCCGTCCACCTTGGCCGCCTCATAGAGTTCCTTGGGGATGGCCTGCAGAGCGGCCAGGTACAGCAGTATGTAGAAGCCGAGTCCCTTCCAGGTCACGTAGATGGCGATGATCGGCATCGCCCAGAATCCGTTGACCAGCCACGATGGATTGGGGGCGAGAGCGCCAAGGATCTTGTTGACCAGACCGGGGCCGCTGAACAGCCAGAGCCAGATTCCCACAGCAGCAACGCTGGCTGTGATGTAGGGGATGTAATACGCAGCGCGGAAGAAGCCGCGCAGCGGGATCGCGCCGTTGAGGGCAGTGGCGAGAATCATCGAGACTGCGACTGTCAGGGGGACGTTGATGACCAGGAAGATGAGCACGTTGCGGAGCGCGATGTGGAAGAGCGGATCCGACAGGACCGCGGCGTAGTTGCCCAGGCCCGCAAACGGTTGGTCGATCTGGGCTCCGGGAGCCGTGAAGATGTACTTGTAGAACGATATGAAGACCGCGAAGAAGAACGGGTACGCATAGATCCCGACGAGGAAGAGGACGAATGGCGCGACGAACAGGTAGCCGATCGGCTGCTCTCCGAACCAGGTCCGGAGGCGTGACCGGGAGCGGCGGAGCGTGTTCGGCGCCGCAGCCACCCTCGCTCCTCCGCCTTACTGGCTGAGCAGGGTCTTGATCAGTGCGGCCGCGCCCGTGAGGGCCTGGTTGACGCTCTGATTGCCGGAGATCACGGCCTTCGAGTAAGCATCGCGGAAGTCCTGCCACATCTCCACCGAGTTGGGGACATTCGGAACCTGGGTGAGGCGGGACGCCTGGTCGGCGAACACCGTGTACTCCGGGTGCGCTGAGAAATAGCTCGCGTAGGTCGAGGTCACGGAGGTCCGCGTCGGCATCTGCCCCGTCACCTGCAGCAACTGGCCGTCACTGGCCTGGCTGGTACTGAACTTCAGGAAGTCCCACGCTGTGCCCTGACTCTTGCAGCTCGAGTACATCCCGATCGACTTTTCATCTGAGAAGGTGTGGATCTGGCTGGGATCCTTGCCGTCCTTGGTCGGTACCGGCACCACGCCCCAGTTCACCTTGCCCGTGTACTGGGCGATCGCCCAGGGTCCGACAATCGCCATGGCGGCCTGCCCGGTGGCGAACGCGTCGCCCTGAGCAGCTTCCGTGGGCGCCAGCTTGTTCGAGTACAACTGACGCCAGAAGTTGGCGACAGCCTGGCCATCCGACGAGTCGAATGCCGGTTGGTTGTTCTCGACCAACTGCTTGCCTCCGGTCTGAGCGATGAAGAGCGGATAGAAGTCAAACCAAGACTGAAAGTACTCCGAGGTCGGCGCCGGCCAGATCGCCGCCTGGACACCTCCCTTGGCGACCAGGATCTGCGCGGTACTCAGGAATTGGGCGTAGGTTTTGAGCGGGGGGTTGGTCGAATCGATGCCGGCTTTGAGAAAGACGTCCTTGTTGTAGAAGATCATGACCGGGTTGGTCTTCCACGGCATCTGGTAGAACTTGCCGTCGGGTGACTTGAACTGCCCCGCCGCGCTGCCGGTCCGGGCGTTGATGTAGGAGTCCCCGTCGGAGAAGTTGCTGAGCGCGACCAGGCCTCCTTGCTGCTGCCATCCCGGCACCGAGCCTGGTGCGGTGTTGTAGATCAGGCAGGGGGTGGTCCCGGCCGTGATCGCGGCGCCGATCACCTCCTCGGAGGTCTTGCCTGCAGGAATCTGCTGCCCCGTCACCTGCTCACTGGGATGGTCCTTGTTCCATGCGGCGACGACCGCCTCGCCCCACGTAACCTCCTGGGCATTGTTGGAGTACCAGATCGCGATTGGGCCTTTCGCGGCGCTTGCCTGAGAACTGGAACTGCTCGGAGCGCTGCTCCCACATGCTGCGGCTACTAGCGCGACCGCCACCAAACTGCATGCCCGTCGCCAACCCATGCCTCTCATCTCATCTAGCTCCTGGTGACGGCTCGAGAGTCGGCGAAACGCCCCGCGGTATGCTAGCACCGCGCCTCGGACCCCCACGGGCCTTCGCCATCAGCCCTGGGTATGAGCGGCGAGGACGGCCCGGGCGAGGGCGAGCCATGGGAATTGTCGGGAGGGCATTGCGTAGCAGGGCTGGTGTGGTCGTTCCTGACTACCTTGGCAGGGCGTGCCCTCTCCCTCAGCACCGGAGACCATTCGACGCAGATGCGACCGATGCGAGAAGATGATGGGAAGGGGTCCGCGACACGCAGGGACTCCGGCGAGCATCTCCGCCCCGGATTTCGGTTAGGAGGACGAAACGTCATGGCGTCAGTGGCCTTCGAGCGCGTCACCAAGCGCTACACCGCGGACACTGCCGCCGTCTCGGGTCTCGATCTCGAGATCCGTGACACCGAGTTCATGGTCCTGGTCGGCCCATCCGGGTGCGGGAAGTCGACCGCGCTGCGCATGCTTGCCGGCCTGGAGGACATCACCGAGGGCGCGATCAAGATCGGTGAGCGTGTGGTTAACGATGTACCTGCCCGCGACCGGGACGTCGCCATGGTGTTCCAGTCATATGGCCTGTATCCCCATATGACCGTGTACGACAACATGGCTTTTGGGCTCCGGCAGCGGCACACCCCAAAGCCCGACATCGAGCTAAAGGTGAGGGAGGCGAGCAGGCTGCTCGGCCTCGACAGCTATCTCCAGCGCAAGCCGCGCCAGCTGTCCGGCGGTCAGCGCCAGCGCGTGGCGCTGGGGCGGGCGATCGTGCGCAATCCGCAGGTCTTCCTCCTGGATGAGCCCCTCTCCAACCTCGACGCGCAGCTCCGAGTGGAGACCCGCATCAATCTGCAGAAGCTGCACCGCGACCTCGCCTCGACGTTCGTTTACGTCACCCACGACCAGGTCGAGGCGATGACGATGGGCGATCGTATCGCGGTGCTGAAGGACGGCGTTCTCCAGCAGGTTGCCTCACCCTCTGACATCTATGACCACCCCGCCAACATGTATGTCGCGGGCTTCATCGGCAGCCCAAAGATGAACTTTATCCCGGTCACGATCGAGGGCACCACCGCCCGGGCGGCGGGATTCCAGCTCGAGCTGCCGCGGGCGCTCGGGATTGATTCCGGCGTGCTCGGGATCCGGCCCGAGGAGGTGACCGTGGCATCAACTGGAAACAACCCACAAATCGAAATGAAAGTCGAGCTCGTCGAGGCGCCGGGCTCAGACCAATTCCTGTACGGTACGGTCAGTGGCGACAATGTGATCGCGCGTGTCGATCCGCACCTTAAGGTCGCCATAGGCGACCTGGTAAGGCTGACGCTCAACATCGACCGGCTGCACGTTTTCGACACCGCAACCGAGAATGCTGCGCTCTAGTCACCCCCTCGTCGGCCCCTTGCCCACGGCGAGACCGGCGATCCAGCCGGCGAGCGCAGCAGCCCGAAGCGCCTCCTGCGAGCCATCACATCCAACGACGACGCGACGCGGCGGCCACTTGTCACCATCCTCACGCACGAGCAGAACCGGTCGCAATGAACGCTGCACCACGTCCTCCGAAACCCGGTACGAGAAAAGTTCCTCGACGATGCCGAGCTTACGTCCCCCGACCACGATGAGCCCAGCACCCACGGCACCCGCGGTGGTAAAGAATTCCACGCGCGCGCGACCCGTAGGGCGTGTGGATTCCGGTGACTGGGCAGCCCAGCGTTTCCTCGATCAGCTTAGCCTCCGCACTGACCACCCCGGAGGCGATCGCCTGGTCGACGCCTTGTGCACCGCCGATCGTGGACGCCGGCGTCCAGACGTGAACAATATGCAGCGCCGCGCCTGAGCTCCGCGCGACGTACGCGGCGGCCCCTCGCGCATCCCTACTCGATGAAGTGCCATCGCTGGCGAAGAGGATCGTGGTCGGTGCAACGTCCTTGTGCGTCACCTTTCAGGTCCGCCTATATAGTTGGTGGACAGCGCGCGGATGGTGGGCCGCCACGCTCCGAGGGTAGTCAGTTCAGGGCCCTCGCGGACGCCGCGGGTCTCAGCCACGGCGTGCCCAGCGCAAGCGAAGCGTGTCCTCGCGCTCGCTCTGTTCTAGCCGTTCGCGGCTCGCCCTCAGCGCTCGCTCCAGCTGCGGGAGCCTGCGATGCTCGAGGAGCCGGAGACGACGACGGGTCTGCAACAGCTCGGCGTCGATGTTGGCCAGTGCGCGCTGGACGGTTGCATGTGCGGCCGCCTTTTCCACTGCATCGGCCAGAGCGTCCACCGCGCGATCCGTGGCACTGCTTCCCCCACTGGCGCTGGCAAGCGCGAGATCAGCAAACTGGCAGCGGGCGCTCTCCGGGATGGATACCGCCATGACGTTGTGCCAGTCGACGGTGATCGTCGCCGGCGCGCCGAGATGGGCCGCGACCATCGCGATCTGATGGTGATGGCCGATGCGCAATGCTCGTACGCACCAGAGTTCGGCCCGGGCGCATGCATCGATCCAGGCTGCGCGGGCCGCAGCAGCTTGAGGCTCGCGACGCTCGCGCTCCACGGCGAGGAGCCGCTGCTTGCGCGAGAGGATGTCGATCCCCCTCCGTGCAGTCTCGAGGCGACGCCGGATCCACACCTGACCGGCGCGCCCCGGCGGGACGCGGATCATGCTGCCGCCTCCGGTTTGTCGCGAGTGTTCGCCGCCATGTGCCGGGCGACGTCGGCGGGATCCAGACGCGAAAGGTCGCCGCTGGGGAGCAACGTCAGCGCCGCCCATGCTCGTTCAAGACTGTCGTCGATGCCACGATGATCGGTGCGACCCTGATTGATGAACCCTGCGTCCAGGGCATCCGCGAAGCGGAGATAGGCGCGGTCGTTCTCCGCCAGGCCCGTCTCCCCGACGAGATCGGTCAGCTCCCGGACCTGCCTGGCGTGGCTGAGGGCGGCATACACCTGACCGGCGACAGCCATGTGATCCTGCCGGGTTTGCTCTGGCCCGACGCCGTGGCGCATCAGGCGCGAGAGTGAGGAGAGCGCATCGCACGGCGGATAGATGTTGCGACTCTGCATCTCCTGCGAGAGGACGACCTGACCTTCGGTGATGTACCCGGTGAGATCCGGCACGGGGTGGGTGATATCGCCGGCCGGCATGGTGAGCACGGGAATCTGCGTCAGCGACCCGGAGCTGACCCGAAGCCGGCCACAACGCTCGTAGAGCGAGGCGAGGTCGCTGAAAAGGTAGCCGGGGTAGCCCTGCCGGCCCGGGACTTCACCGCGGGCCGCTGATACCTCGCGAACCGCCTCCGCATAACTCGTCATGTCGCACATGAGGACGAGCACATGGCCTCCGCGTTCGAAGGCGAGATGCTCTGCGACCGTGAGCGCCAGGCGAGGCGTGAGCACGCGCTCCACGACCGGATCCGACGCAGTATTGATGAAGAGGGCCAAATCGCCCGCCTGCGAGCGCTCCTCCAGGGCGTCGCGGGTCGCGTCGGCGTCCGCGTGCGTGACTCCCATCGCCGCGAACACGATCTGAAATGTCCCATCCCCCACCCTCGCCTGAGCAGCGATCTGGGCGGCCAGCTCGAGATGGGGAAGCCCGCCCACCGAGAAGATGGGCAGCTTCTGTCCCCGCACCAGCGTGGTGAGTCCATCGATCGCTGAGATGCCGGTGATGATCGGATCGCGTGGCAGCTCGCGAGCCGCAGGGTTGATGGGCACCCCGTTGACGGCGGCGAGGCGCTCACCGCGCACCGGGGGGCCACCGTCGATCGGCTCCCCTCGTCCGTTGCACACCCTGCCGAGCCACTGCGGACCGACCGGAACGCGCATCGGCGTCCCACTGAATGCGACCCGAACCCCCGACAGGCTGATTCCCGAGGTGCCCTCGAACACCTGCACAACGGCGAGATCGTCGTTGACGTCGAGCACGACACCATGACGCCGTTCCCCGGAGGCGAGCGTGATCGTGGCGTCTTCGTCCCAGCCCACCCCAGTCACATGATCGAAAACGAGGAGTGGTCCGTTGGCGCTGCGTCCGCCCGCATATTCGATCGGGATTGCGTCGATCACGTGATCGACCCCAGGAGGGCGAGCACCGCGTCCCGCACTGCGGTGACGGCGGCGACGTCCTCGGGCCCACCGCTTTCGCGTGCGGACGAGACCCGGGCGAGACCGAGTTGTTCCAGGCGGTCCGCTGCAACGCCGGCATCGACGAGCTCGAGCAGCCGCTGGTGAATGGCGAGGACCATCTCGAGGAGCGCCGCCTGCTTCTCTTCGCCGCAGTAGGCGTCTTCGGAGCTGGTGGCGTCCTGCTGGAGCACCGCTTCGCGGAGGAGCTTCGCCGAGCGGAGCGTGATTCGCTGACGATCGGGCAGGGCGGCTGCTCCGACCAGTTCCACCAGCGACTCGAGACGTTCGGACTCCGCAAGCAACGCCAACGCAAACGACCTTCGCTCGGCCCACCCGGTGTCGCCATTCTGGGCTCGGATGGCGCCGACACGTTCAGCATCGCGCGAGAAGCTCTCGTTCCAGCTCACCGCGGGGTAGTGGCGGGCATAGGCGAGATCCCGGTCGAGCGACCAGACGCAGCGGACGAACCGTCGGGTCTGGGCCGTCACCGGCTCCGTGAGATCTCCGCCCGGTGGTGAGACCGCGCCGATGATCGTCACCGATCCATGGCTGCCACCCAGGGTGGTGAAGCTCCCGGCACGTTCGTAGAACGCGGCGAGCGCCGAACCGAGCGTCGCCGGGTATCCCTCCTCCGCAGGGAGCTGATTCGTCCGTGATGCGAACTCGCGCAACGCCTCGGCCCATCGTGAGGTCGAGTCGGCGATGACGACGACGTCGTACCCCATGTCGCGGAAGTACTCCGCGACCGAGACCCCCGTGTAGATGCTCGCCTCGCGTGCCATCACCGGCATGTTCGACGTGTTGGCGATGCACACCGTGCGCTCGCGCAGGGCTCCGCCGGTTCGCGGGTCGCGCAGCCGGGCAAAGTCTTCGAGAACGTCGATCATCTCGTTGCCGCGCTCACCGCAGCCGACGTAGATGATCACTTCCGCATCGCACCACTTCGCGATCTGCTGTTGGAGGAGGGTTTTGCCGGTGCCAAACCCCCCGGGCACCGAGGCACTGCTGCCGCGGATGATCGGGTACAGGAGGTCGAGCACGCGCTGACCCGTGCGCAACAGCCGCACCTCTCCGTCTCGGGAGCGAGCGGGCCGGGGACGTCTGACCGGCCAGCGATGCGAGAGCGCCACATCGACGCCGCCGATGCGCGCGATCGCCTGACTGCTCGTCGCGTCGCCGGTAGGAGCCAACCATTCGAGGATGCCGGCCACGTCGGAAGGCACGAGGATTCGGTGTTCGAAATGCTCGCCTTCGGTGACGCGGCCGAGCAGCGCACCCGAGGTGAGCTGCGCCCCGATTGTGGCGGCAGGGCTGAAGCGCCAGGTCATCCCCGCTGCAGAGTCTCCATTTCGTCCAGGTGTGAGCCACACGGTGTCAGGCTCGAGTGGACGCAGGATGCCGTCGAAGACGCCTCCGAGCAACCCTGGCCCGAGCGTGATCGAGAGCGCCTCGCCGCGACTCTCGACCGGATCTCCCGGAGCGACTCCTCCATCGTACTCGTATACCTGCGCGGTGGCGACATCCTCATCGATACCGACAATCTCTCCGGCGAGACCGGATGCACCGATGGCCACGACATCGAACATCGCCACACCCTCGAGGCCGACGACATCGACAACGGGTCCGTTGACACGGCGAACTCGACCGGTCCGGAGCCCCGAGGACAAGCTGCTCATGTCGTTGTCTTCGCTGGGATTGCGGCCATGGCCGGCGATCCCTGACGCTCAACCAGAGCGGTCTGCAGCATCTGCTCCACCAGCGCTGGCAACGTGTAGTCGAGGCTTCGGCGCGCGAGCCGGGCGCGGATGCCTCCGACCTCAGGAGGATCGCGATCGATTGTTGCCGAGCCCCCGAGGCGGCGCCGCGCGTTGGCCTCGAGGGTGTCGAGGAGTCTGCTGTAGTTAGGGTCGTCACGAAATGACAGCGCGGCCTCCAGGGCGCGTGCTCGTGCCTCGGCCTCCACCGCATCCTGAGCCTCGAGGACCGCCGAGCGCGCCGCGCGCTCAGCAACAACTAGCTGATTCAAGCCCCGAGACTCGGCCGCGCGCCTGCCCTCCGCGCGCGCGGTGTCGATGATCCTCGCCGCCGCCTGTGCTGCCGCCGCGAGGGTCGCCGTCGCATCTGCCTGCGCCTGAGCGACCATCGCACCGGCACTGGACGACGCCATGCTGACCAGACTCCGTCGTATGGGCTCGAGCTCAGTCATGACATCACCACCCAGAGCGGGTGGCCAGGCTCATGGAGTTCCTTTCCGAGCGCCGCCGCAGCTGACCTGGTGAGCAGCACCAGGCCGACATCGTCGCGAAACCCAGCCCATGCGCGGCGCAGGGAGACTGGGTCACTCACAGCGACGACCTCGACCCCCACCATGGCAAGCGGCGCCACCCTCTGCTGCTCACCCATCGCCAGGATCCGGCTCATGTCTTGCCAATGAGCAGAAGTGCCACCACCAGGCCATAGATGGCAATCCCTTCTGAAAGGCCGACGAACACCATGGCTCGGCCGAACAGCTCCGGCTTCTCACTGATGGCGGCGAGCGCCGCGGAGCCGGTGTAGGCAACGGCGATGCCGGCGCCGATCGACGAGCCCGCCACCGCAATCGCCGCACCGATGAATGCACCGGACGTGTCAGCCGACGATGCTGCCGTCAATTGAATCGCAGCGATGCCACTCGACGCTGCCGAGATATGGCCGATGATGACAGCAACAAGCGCGAGCACGACCAAGCAGGTGGCGCCGAGGCACCACGCAGCGACGTGCGGACTCCTGTGCAGCAGGACGCCGGCGCTCACACCGCATCCGGCGGCGATGATCAGACCGACGAGAGCGACGACGATGGTAGCCGTCATGGTGTCAAGCCTCCACGATGTCGAGATGCCAGGGATGGAAGCGGCGCCCCTCCCCGACGAAAACGCGAGAAAACAACTCGTAATACTCCAACCGAAGGGCCTGAATGCCCACGACGAGTCCTTCCAGCCCGAAGGCAACCGCATTGCCGACGAAGAACACGGCAACGCCGATGATGGTCAGCCAGCCCCGGCCGGCGAGCGACGATGTCGCTGACCACACGAGGCCCTCGATGGCGGCATGCACCAGCCCAAACGCAGCGAGACGCGCGAACGAGACGAGATTGGTGCCAACCCGGATCACGGTGTCGAACACTCCGACGACCACCTCTGCGGTAGCGGCACCCCCAGAACGGGACTCTTGTTGGAGGCCGAGCGCAAGCAGCGCGAGACCGAGTGCCACGCCCACGCCCCCCGCCACCAGGAGCACGGCCTGCTGTTCGACCAACCCCGCCGTGAGAACGCCGAACGCTGCGAAGACCGAGAATCCGGCAACTCCCGACGCGGCCACGAGTGCGCGATGCCAACCACCCTCGCGGTAGCGGTTCACGATCCCCATCGCGTAGCTCCCTGAGATGAGCACCGCGCCAAATATCACCGCCGCAAGCAACAACAGCTCCGGATTGTCCAGCGGCCGGATCCAGAGGGCTTGGACAACCCCGGTGGGCCCGAAGAACTCCCCGAAGAAGATACCGAAGATGCAGGCTGAGACACCGCATGCCGTGATCAGGACCCAGGCGCGTCTCAGGGCCGGCCAGCGTCGTTGCACCCCTGCAAGGATGCCCAGGAGGACGACGACCGCCCCGTGGCCGGCGTCGGCGAACATCATCCCGAACATGAGCACATAGGTTGCGGCGGCGAAGAGGGTCGGGTCGATGTCGGCATACGGAACCACCCCGAAGCTGTCCACGAGCACGTGAAAGCGAGATCTCCCGAGGCTCTCTGCCAGCTGGGTCGGCGGTTCGACCCACCGTGGCCGCGGCAGTTCGACGACCGTGCCACCGAGCTGCTCCATCCGGTGCGAGAGGTCGGGCCGCTCTGCCGTCGGCACCCATCCCAGCCAGGCGGCGACCCCGTCGTGATGGACGCCGGCGGCAGCCAGACGACGGAGCTGCTGCTCGCCGGCCAGCAGGTCCCGGCGGCCGTCGTGCTCGAGTTCCGCCGGATCGCGCCTGGCTCTCGTCACAGCGGCCGGTGCGTCGCCGACATCGGGACCCAATCGGCGAAGCGCCTCGCTGACGTCGTCTTCAGGCGTGGTTCCAGTCTCGTCGAGGTCGACACATCCGGCGGCGGCCACCTCGATGAGTCCAGCGCGAACGTTGTCGTCGGGAATGAGGATCGCAGCCCGCGACATCCGAACGGCACCCGCACGGTCAGCCGGCGGCATCGAGTTGCCCTCCCCCGACGCCCGCGGCGATCTCGAGGGCGGTGGCGATCCGGCGGGCTGATGCGGCGAGTGTGGTGACCGCGCCCAGGGCGGGCCCGCGACCACCGACCGGCTCGTGGAGCAACTGCAGCCCCTCCTGTCGCACCTGTGCCCACCAGCGTTCCTCGGCGCGCCACATGTCGCCGGGCAACCACGTCGCCGCGGTCACCCACCGCCACGACGAGGGCAATGACGGTGGCTTCGAAGCCATCAGGTCGGCTCGCGCGCGCCCAGCCAAACGCTCGCGGAGTGCAAAGAGCCACGCGGCCGCATCCGCCCAGATCCTAAGCTCGGGAGAGGCATCTCGCGCCCGCCGGTGCCACCTGTGGCGGAGCCACATTCGGATGGCATACGCATCGTCGCCTCCGGGATCGCCCCATGCGGATGCCCCCATGAGGCGGCGGATATCCTCCGCATTGCTCGTGCCGCCGAGGCTCTTCGAGATGAGACCGAGACGCCCGAGCTCATAAGGAGTTGCAGCGGACGCACCTGCGAAGTACGCCAGCCGATCCTCGATATTCCTGATTTCGAACCAGGCCACACAGCTCCGGACCACCTCGACACCCTCGGACGGGAGCCAGCCCGCCAGAACCCGCAGCTGCCAGATGAGCGTCTCAAAGACTGCCCGCTGGGCGGCCTCGACACTCGTCGCGGAGCCAGTGTCGCGGATCCATCTGGTCTGACCGAGAACCGCGACAGCCGGCTCGAGTCCCGGCGTCTTCGCCACACTCGACGCGACGTCGATCGCCTCGGTTGCTGCGAGGCCACGCGCGCGAACATCTCCCGCGATCCATCCGGCGCTCATCGATCGACCTCGCCCGCTTTCGCCAGCGACCGGAGCTGCTGCAGCACAGCACTCGCCACCGCGGCCGCTCTGAGGTCGCCGCTCTCTCTGATCGCCGCAGCCTCTGTTCGGCCGCGCGCGAGGAGTTGCTCTCGCTCAGACGCCGATCGTTCGAGTCGTTGTTGCGATGCCCGCGCCATCACAGCGAGCGACCGCTCCATTGCACGCGCGATTCTGGTTTCTGCGTTGGCGGCGGCTTGCGTACGGATCCGATCAGCTTCGGCACGAGCGGCCTCGATGACGGCGTCCACCTCGTGCTGGACGGTATCCAACGTGGCAAACACGGGGGCCAGTTCGGATGCACGTGCTGCCTCGGGATCGACCGGAGGCGCGACTCCGGCCATTGCTGCACCCGGAGGAGACAACCGGCGGAACCGCTGGAGCATGCTGGCCATGGCTGCCGAAAGGATCGCCGATTCCCATTGGGGCGCAACAGGGCCGATCGTCCTGATCTTGGAGACACCGCCAGCCGCGACGGTTGCCGGAGCGCCGATGCCAAAGTCCTCGATTGACGTGCCGTATGGCCTGCCCTCTCTTGACAGCGGCCTCTATTGGGTCCCCGGATTGATGGGACACTCCGTCGATGGACCACATGGTTCCAGCCACACCCGCGGACCCGGCTCGGCGTCATGTGATCGAAACGCTTGTTTCGCTGATCGCCTTCGACGGCGACACGGTGCGAAAACGCAAGCAGTCAGTGAGGCTCCCATTCATCGACCTCACCACTCCTGAGTCGCGGCTTGCTGCGTGCCCGCCAGGGAGATCGAACTGAACCGCCGGCTCGCGCTCGATGTCTACCTCGGTGTCGATGAGATCCGGGAGCCGGACGGCTTGCTCATCGACGCGGCGGTGGTGATGCGGCGGTTGCCGGGTGACAGGCAACTGTCCACCCTCATCGCCAGAGGATCCGACGTCGCGATGGAGCTGACTCGCACGGCTCACGTCCTGGCCGCCTTTCATTCGAGGGCTGTTCGCAATCCGGAGATCGACCGCGTTGCGACGGTCGACGGACTGGCCGCACGCTGGGAGACGGACCTGGACGAATGGGACCCTCTGATTCAGCGCGTGCTCGGCATGCCGCATCGGGATCGAGAGCGCACGCTCGTCCGGCGCTATCTCGAGGCGAGGACCGGGCTTCTTGAGCGCCGGATCGCCGACGGCCACATTGTCGACGGTCACGGTGACCTCCGTTCGGACTCGATCTTCTGCTTGTCGGACCGGCCGCGGCTGATCGACTGCCTCGAGTTCGACGCGAATCTACGGTTCGGAGACGAGCTTGCCGACGTCGCGTTCCTGGCAATGGACCTCGATGGCACGTCCCGATCTTGCCGACCACTTCGTGCGCGCATACGCCCGCTTCGCAGGGCCACGACCTGAATACGCGGGAGTTGCGCTCTGGTGTGTTAATTGCACTGGGATGATCCCGGTGTGTGCGTCAACGGCCGTAGTCCACAACCCCGCAGAGGAGGTCCAGATGGCTCGACGGGAGCGTCGGAAGTTCAGCGACGAGTACAAGGCCGAGGTGGTCCGTCGGCGACCCCACTGCAACCCAATGGGGCTCCATTCGTATTCGAAATGGTCCCCATGAGGGAGTGGAGCGGGAGAAGGGGTTCGAACCCTCGACCCTTACCTTGGCAAGGTAGGCTTCTAATTCTGTATTCGGGAGGGGTCGAAAATGACCTGTAAACGAGTACTTACCCCCAACTTCCACGGGGCTCAACGCTGAGCACACGGGGATCCACGCTGACCACACCGGCGTCCACGCTGATCACAACGAAGGCTGCAGGTGGGGGAGGCCTGCGCCGCCCCGAATCCAGGCGCTCGACGGCCGGCAGCAAGCCCGCAGGCGTGGACCGGTGCCGAGGAAGACCACCCTCGCCTGCGGTAGGAAGATCTCGGCGCGGCGATCCTTACACTGTCCTGCGTGGCGCAGAGCGAAGGGTCGGTCGATGACCAAACGAGTGGCGCACCCCTGCGGGCGGGAGCGTACGACCGGTACGACACAACCTTCGGTTCCCGTGGCACCTCCTGCGCTGCGTGGCTCTATCGCCCCAGAGGCGTCGAGCGGCCACCGATCGTTGTCCTGGGCCATGGGTTCGCCGCGATCCGTGCGCTGCGCCTGGACGCCTATGCCGCGCGTTTCGCGGAGGCTGGCTTCGCCGCGCTGGTTTTTGACTATCGGGGGTGGGGCGACAGCGCCGGTCAGCCGCGGAGGGTGCTGGACATTCGCGGCCAACAGGCGGACTGGCGTGCCGCAGTCGCACACGCCCGAACCCTCGATGGCGTTGACACCGACCGAGTCGTGGCTTGGGGCTCCTCTTTCGGTGGCGGCCACGTCCTGCACCTGGCAGCTGAGGACCGACAGCTGGCTGCGGTCATCGCTCAGGTCCCGCATATCAGCGGTCCCGCGTCGGCCTTCGCGCGCTCTCCTCAAGCCGTGGCCCGCTTGACGGCCGCTGCGCTGCGCGACCAGGTCGGCGCGCTTCTGGGTCGACAGCCATATCGGGTTCCGGCGGTCGGTGAGCCCGGCAGTACGGCGATGATGACGTCGCCCAACGCATTCCCGATGCTGAGGCGCCTCGCCGGCGCGAGATATGACGAACTCCTTGCCGAGAACGACGTCGCTGCACGCATCGCGCTCCGGGTCCCGTTCTACTCCCCCGGCCGCGTGGCGGAGAGGATCACGGGTCCTGCGCTCGTGCAGCTGGCGAGACATGACGTCGTGACCCCGTACCACGTTGCCCTGAAGGTCGCACGACGCATCCCTCGAGGGGAGACACGCACCTACGATTGCGGCCACTTCGAGCCCTACGTCGAGCCCTACTTCGACTCCGTGGTCAACGACCAAATCGACTTTCTCAGGCGGTACGTTTGACCCGAGGCGATCCCGGCCACGTGCGTGGCCTCAGTTCACGAACCATGCCGGCGGAGGGAAGCAGAGGACACATGGGCGTTACCCGATAAGGCGGACCACCATGTTGTGGGGGACAACCCCGCAAGAGGAGGCCAGGTGGCTCGATGGGACCTCGAGAGTGGGCTTGATCCGCGGCACCCGACACGTTGCTAGGCCGAAGACGCAGCGGTGGGCTGAGCTGTCTTCAGGCAGAGCCGCGACCACGGCGCTTGGTCGCCCGGGTAAGCATGGGCACCGTTCGCTTGAGCCAGTGGCGAAAGCCGCCGGCGCCGCCGCTGGGGGCTTCTGGCATGGCAGTGGTACCCTCGGATCATGACCCGTGCCGACCTTCACCGTCTTGTGGATGAGTTGCCGGAGGAGGCAACGCTGTAACGGATCCACGCGGCTGTCGCTCCATGCGTGAAGACTTGTCACACACGGGGTCACGCTCCTCACCGCGGCTCTGATCGCCCGTCGTGGTCCGGATAGGATGGCGTCCATGGAGCCGTCTCCCCCATTGTCCAGTCGGCCCGCGAGCCAGGCTGAATGCCGCAACGTGACGCATCCAGCACCCGATGCCGGCGAAGCTTTGGGCTTCGCCCTTGCCCTCCGGGCTGAAGACTGCTGGGACCTGTGTAGCTCACGCGCCGCGCATTACGGCTGGGTCGGCCGGCCTCCCGACGCGAAGTACGTCGAGCGGTCGCGAGGCATCAACTGGCTCGCGACGGTCATGACGGCGCGCTGGATCGCCTATCGGGTGCCGGTCTCGCCTGAGGAGATGCTCTACATCGCCGACCGCGGCGACCTGGCTGCGTCGCTCCAGCAGTCGACCGTCAACTTGACAAGGGCGCATCTGATCTGGCGGGACACGATCGTCGAGATACTTCGTGAGGAAGCCTTACGCCTCGGCACCCCCCGCAGCGTCCTCTCCGACGCGCTCAACGCCGTGCGGGTGAGCTTCGACGCCAGCCTGGTCCAAGTCGCGCGCGCCTTCGACCAGCGTATGGATGAGCTCACACGCGACCTGGCCGCGGAGCGCGAAGCGCTTCTTCATTTGTCGCTCCATGACCCCCTCACCGGGTTATCCAACCGTGTGCTGCTGTATGACCGCATCAACCAGGCTGTGTTGGTCTCCAAACGCGAAGGAACCACGTTTGCAATATTGGCCATCGATCTCGACGGCTTCAAGGCTGTGAACGACAGCCTCGGTCATGGTGGCGGAGACGTCGTTCTTCAGCAGATCTCGGGGCGCTTGCTGGAGGCGGTGCGCGAGTCCGACACGGTGGCGCGATGGGGCGGCGACGAGTTCACGATCCTGCTCTCCGGGGCAAACGACGAGTCGGCATCCGCGTTAGCAAGAAAACTGCAGCACACGATCGCAAGCCCTGTCAGAGTCGCAGGACAATTGGCAGTCGTGGGCGCAACCATTGGGGTCGCGTCATACCCCAAGGCCGGGAGCGATCTCCAGGCACTTCTGAGTTCCGCTGACCGTGCGATGTATCGAGGCAAGCGCGAACGAGGTGCACGCTCGACAACCTAGTGTGTCATGCGAACAACGCGGCATCTGGGTAGGAGGCACCGCTCTGCGGCCACTGTGACTTCCGCGCCCGAGTGGATCGGGGCGGACTCTCGCCGGCGTGGGGACCGCTTGTGGCGGACGACAGCCGCGAAGAGCTTGATGCTCCGCACGCGCTCATAGCCACCGCCGCCGGCACGACGGCGCCCATGAGGCGAGGAGCGACGACCTCGAAGTCAGGCGCTGCCGACAAGCGCCACGTTCACGACATCACCGAACCTGCTGCCGGCGGTGGAAGAAGCGCACTCGATTTCAACGAGCGACGCAGGGAGAGGGACACGACCGCCCAGGCTGGAATGAAGAGGATGGCGGCGCCCAGGAGGTCACCGAACGGCTGCCCTCCCGACGTGGTCGTAATGACATTCGTGTACCCGAATGTGGGCGACCCGGGGACGACGAAATAGCTGACCAGTGCGGAGGCCCCAGCGATGAGGCCAAAGAGCGCACCGAATCCATAGAGGGTGGTGAAGGCGATGGTTGCATCCGTTTTCCCCCAAGAAACGTAATGCTGCGGGGCTGTGCCGGGCGACGTCGTTGCGGTGGAGAGGGAGGATGTCGCCGTGGCCACCGTGCAGTGCGTGTACCGCATCGCCGCCGTCCAGCCACCGGGCGGTCGGCCGATGAGCGCAGCCGCCTACCTGCGGGGCCGGCGCCAGAGGCTGTGAGCGGCCCCGGTGCCGGGCCATGCCGCCCGGGGCCGTGTGCCATGCTTGGCGCATACGCGGACCTTTTTTTGAGGGTGGCCGATGCGGCGTCTCGGGGGAAACGTTTCGACGAGGGTCGCTGACGCGCTCCGCGGTCTCGACCGCCGCCTCCACATCGACCGCGGTGGAGGCAGCGAGTGGGCCTGGGCCGTCCCCGCCGCCGCCTTCGTTGTGACGGTGACCATCCTCGTCACCGCCGGTGTGATGAGCGGAGTGTGGGCCGCCGAGTACATCCCCACCGGCCTCGTCGTCGGGCTCGTCATCGCCGGCCTGCTGGTCGCCTGCGCGGTGCCTGAGGAGGTGCCTCCCGACATCGACCACGGCGACCGCGGTCCCGACCGTGAGCCGCCCTCCACACCTCCGCGCTTCGACCCGGACATCTGGGTCGCGCTGCTGGCCGGGTCCAGCACGGATCCCGAACCGTCCGGCGATGAAAGGCTCCGTCAGCCGGTCGGCGCCGCGCCGTAGCTGACCCGCACCCCGGGCACCGGCCGGCGCGACACCCCACCAGCACGCCGCGGTGCCCACCCTGTACATAACACCGCATGGCCGCGACGACCAAGCTGACGACAGCAGACCCCACGCTGGCGCGCAATCGCCAGGCGTCGCACGAGTACTTCATCCTGGAGACCTTCGAGGCGGGGATCGCGCTCGCCGGTACCGAGGTCAAGGCGCTGCGCGACGGCCGCACCCAGCTGCGCGAGGGCTACGTGCGCGTCGAGGGTGGAGAGGCGTGGCTGCTCGGCGTCAACATCGCCGAGTACACCCAGGGCCACCGGTTGCATCCGTTTTCCCCCAAGAAACGTAATGCAACGCCTGCGGCCGTCCTGGACAGCCTCGAGGTGCCGGTCGGCAAGGCCAGCTGAGCTCGCCGACTGCGGACCGGCGCGGGCCCATCCGTGCCGCGGTGCACTAGGCTCCCGAGTCGAGATGCGATCCTGGTTCGACGGGAATCGGCCGCGTGCGCTCGCGCTGCTGGCGATCGGCGTCGTGGTGCTCGCCACAGTGGTCAGTCGCCTACCAGTGCTCGGGGTCGGCGAGATCGACTGGGACGAGGGCGTGTACTGGCTCTCGATGCAGTCGATGCGAAGTGGTCACGCGCTGTTCGTGTCCGTGTACAGCTCGCAGCCGCCCGCCTTCCTGCTCTTCGCGGAGCCGCTGTGGGCGGTGCTCGGCGCCGGCATCGTCGCCGGGCGTGCGGTGATGCTCGCCTGGGGCGCCGTCGCCGTCGTGGCGGGGAGCGTGATCGGATGGCGGCTTGGGGGGAGGGTCGCCGCTGTGGCTGCGGCGGTGACGCTGGCGGTAGACCCGCTGATGGTGCGGCAGTCGGTGGTGCTCCAGGCAGACGGGCCCGCCACCGCCCTGGGGCTGGTCGCCGTCGCCCTGGCGGCGGTGGCGCTTACGTCTGCGAGCCGGCACTGGGGCCTGGCGGCTGCCGGCCTGGCCGGGGCGGCGCTCGCCGTCGGGCTCCTCACCAAGCTCCTCGACGTCGCTGTCGTCCTGCCGCTGCTGACTGTGTTGCTGAGTCGCAGCAGATGGCGCCGGCTTCTTCCCGCGGCTGTCCTGGGAGGGATCCTGGCCGCCGGGGCGATCCTCCTCCCACTCCACGACGCCTGGCAGGCGATGTGGAACCAGGCCGTGGGGCTCCATCTCGACACCCAATCGGCGACGTCCGGCATCAGCGTTGCGGACGCCCTCAAGATCCGCTGGCACCTGGCGGCGATTGCGGCGGTCGGGGCGATTATCGGCTGGCGGCGACACCGGCGGCTGGTGGTCGCCGGTGTCGTGTGGTTCGCCGCGGCGGTGGCGGCCATGGCAGTGACACACCCGCTCTGGCCGCACCACGCCGTATCGGTGTCGCCGGCTTACGCCCTGCTCTGCGGCGCCGGGGTGTCGTCCGCCTTCGAGTGGCTCAGTCACCTGGGACGGCGCGACTTTGTCTATGCGGGCACGGCATCCGCTGCCGCGCTCGTGCTGGCCGCTTCGATCTTCCTCTGGTCCGGGCTGCGCGGACTCTCGCCGACGACCGACTTCAGTGCGCTGGCCGGCGCGCTCGACGCACACACCTCCGCGACGGCGCAACTGGTCGGCGACGACCAGTACGCACAGGCGCTGGCCAACCGTGCCGCACCCCCGGGATTCGTGGACACGTCGAACACGCGGATGTATGCGGAACCGGGCGCGCTGCAGGGATTGGAGGCTGCAGCGGACGGTGCGCCACCGGTGTGCGCTGTCCTCTTCTCGAGCGGGCGCTTCGCACACCTGCCGGGCTTCGCCGCATGGGTTGCTCAGCGCTACCCGGTCGCCGTGAGCCTCGGCGGCTCACAGACGCTTTTCCTCGCGCCCGGGTGTGCGTGATGGTTGCCTCGCCGCCTCGCGCGCAGCGCCGATTCCACCGCGTTGCTCCTCTTGCCGGGGTGCTTGCCGTGGGTGTCGTGGTCCGCGCCGTGCTCATCCCGATCACCCACGGTCCCGACTTCACGGTGTGGGATCTCGCCTCTCGCGCGACCCTGAGCGGGGTCAACGTGTACGCGCATCACCCCGCGTACACGGGCGGCCCGTACTCGTACTTCCCACTCTTCCTCTACATCGAGCTGCCCATGCAATGGCTGGCGATCCACACCGGCCTGTCGTTCACCATCCTGGGCAAGCTGCCGATCGCCGGCGCTGACCTGCTGGCCACCCTGCTCATCGTGCATGAGCTGCGACGTCAGGGTTCGAGTCGACGCGTGCAGGCGGTCGCTGCAGGACTCTTCTTCCTCAACCCGCTGGTGCTCTACAACGGGGCGTTCTACGGCCGCTTCGACAGCGTCTGTGTGGCCCTGCTGATGCTCGCTGTGACCACACATCGCGCCGGGCATCCTTTCAGCTGGCGCTTCTCCCTGGCATATGCGTCGTCGATAGCGGCCAAAACATTCCCGGTTTTTCTTCTGCCCTGGGTGGTCCGGCGCGGGCGAACCGGGGCGGTGCGCGTGGTGTTGACAGCGGGCGTAGTCCTGTTTGTTCTCGCGGCCCCATACATCATCACCAGCCCGGGCGCCTTTGTGACCGACATCCTGTACAGCGCCGACAAGCTGCCCGGGGGGCTGTCATGGCAGGTCGTGCTGCATGGCCTGCCCGCAGCGGTGCAGGTCGACATCGGAGACGTCATGCTCGGCGTCTTCGTGCTTGCCGCAATCGCGGTCGCGTTCGTCGAGGAGTTCAGCCTTGCTGCGGCGGCAACCATGCTGCTGTTCCTGGTCCTCAGCAAGCAGGTCATCGAGCAGTACCTGATCTGGCCACTCCCCTTCCTGGTGCTGCTCGCGGCCGGCCGGGGTTCACGCTCCGCATGGCTGCTGATCGCCGAGCTGACAATGGCGGGCATGCTCGTCAACGCGTACTTCCACCCATTCGGGTTGCAGCCCGCGGTGATCAACGTTGGGTTCGCCGCCGCCGTGTTGGCCACGCTGGCACGCATGATCTTCAGCGAGCGCGCCCGCAGCGCAGCCGCGGTGGCGCGAGGTGCCCAACCGGTGGCGGCGGTTGCGGCCAGCCTCGCTGTCGGTTCGGGGCCATAGCGTGGACGTTGCCATCGGGTTGCATCCGTTTTCCCGCAAGAAACGTAATGCTGCCTTAGCGCGCCAAGGCACGGCCCGGTTCGGACACCGACCCGAACGGAGCGGGAGACGAGGCTCGAACTCGCGACCCTTACCTTGGCAAGGTAGCTTTCTAATTCTGTATTCGGGAGAAGGCGAAAATGGCCTCAGGGCGACTACTTACACCCAATTTCCACGCGGATCACACGGGGATCCACGCCGACCACAGGGGCGTCAACGCTGATTACAAAGCGCGGCAATCGTGAGGGAAGGCGGTAGCCGCTTCGAATCGTCTCTCCCCAGCTTCCCCGAACGTTTGGTAGACGCGTGTTGAACCTCCGATTTCGGTCGGTCCAGTCGGGTCGGCAACGGCACGGCTTACGCGCGCCCTGGAGCTTCCCGCGTAACGAGAGGTGCGTTAGGCGCAGTTGCGGCTGGCGCGACCTGGGAGACGGGGACTGTGGCGCGAAGCGTCGTCCCAACGCCGGGCGTCGATTCGATCTGTAACGTCCCCCCGAGCGCGTCCAGCCGGTCTTCCATGTTGGTCAACCCAGCGCCCCGCACAACTGCGGTCACGTCGAACCCGCGTCCATCATCGGTCACCTCGACAAGCAACTGCTTCTCATCCGTGCGCAGCCGCACCGTGACTGCTGAGGCCACCGCGTACTTCTGCACGTTCTGCAGTGCCTCCAGCGTGCAGAAGTACAGGGCTGCCTCGGTCTCTTGCGGATAGCGTCCGACGCCGTCGGCGTCGACGTGCACCGGGAGCGTTGCCTTCCCTGCCTGCGACGTCAGTGCTGCGGCGAGGCCCTTCTCGGCAAGCAGAGGTGGATAGATGCCGCGGGCGAGGTCGCGCAGCGTTTCCAGCGCTTCATCGGCGTCGTGCTTGAGCGCGACGATGGTCGCCTTGGCTTTCTCCGGATCCCTCGTCGCCAGCATCTCCACGAGCCCCAGCTTCACCTTGATGGCGACCAGGTGCTGCTGAGCGCCGTCATGGAGGTTGCGTTCCAGCTTGCGTCGCTCGTCGTCCTGGGCGGCGACGAGCCGTTGCCGGGATGCGCGCAGGTCGTCCAGACGGGCCTGTAGGTCGGCGGTGAGTCCCACGTTCTTGAGCACCAATCCCGCCTGGTGGGCGAGGTCGTCCATCAGCTTAACCTCGATCGGGGTGAGCGTCTCACCGCGGCGCTTGGTGACCGTTAGGGCACCGAGCAGCTCACCCTGATGGCGGACCTCCACGGTGTGATCCGTCTGTGGAATTGCCGGCGGCTTCGCGCCGCCAAGCTGGATCGGCGCGGCCACCGGCGACTCGAGCGGGAACGCTGCTGCACGTCGCAGCGATCCCCCGCTGCCCAGCCAGACCTCGGCGAGGTCGGCCGCGGTCCCTTCCGCCAGGACGCGCGCCATGCGCGGCAGCACCTCGTCGCTGGCATACGACTCGGCGACGCGTTCGGAGAACTGGGACAGCACCTCATAGGGAGTGGCACGCTTCCCGTACACGAGATGGTTGGCAAACTTCTGCAGGCGTTCCCGAAGTGGCTGGAACCCGAGCGCGACGATCGCTGTAGCCAGGATCGACAGCCCCAGGTTGGGCTTGCCGCCACTGCCGACCAACGTGCCGATGCCGACCGCGATGCCGACGTATACCGCGGTGATGAAGGCCGCCAGCGAGCCATACACCAGGGTGCGGCTGATGACGACGTCGATGTCATAGAGGCGGTATTTCAGGACGGCTACGCCCGCGCCGAACGGCACCGCCAGGATCCCAATGATTGACACGTCCTGCAGCCATACGACACTACCGGAGGTCACCTGGCCGGCCAGGCGGCTGGCACCAAACGCCACTGCGTACAGCGCCATGGCGTACATTACGATCCGGATCTGGTGCCGCTCTTCGGTTTGACCACGGCGGTACCGGAGAACGAGCGAAATCACCGCGAGCATCGCCAGCAACGGCAGCAAGAGCAGTACGCCGCTGACGACGTCGACGGCGGCGAAGAGAATGCCTTGTGGGCGCAGCGGGTTGACGGCGCCAGGGACGTTGAAGTCGCGAGGATCCGTGTCCATTGTGCCGGCGACATAGGCGAGGGTGAGGGTGAACGCCGCGACCCAAGCAACCCAGCGCCAGCGGCGCGAGAGCAAATTACCTGTTGGGAAGAGCAACCCTACGAAGATGGCAACCAGCCCGATGGCAGGGATCCATATGTTGTTCTCGAGCGCAAGGACTAGATCTCGACCGGGAAGCCCGAGGATGTCCGCAGATCCGGCGTAGAGCTTCATCAGGTTATCGAGCAGGAAGATCAGCCCTCCGGTACCAAGGAGCCAGCCGATGGGGTTGTCGGGCCGTCGCCAAGCGATGAATGCTCCAAGACCAGCGAGCCCTACGAATGCCACGCCGCTCAGCACCACGATGCCGGCTGAGGTCCCGCCGTAGCCCTGGCCCACTTGATGGCCGCCGTTCAGCCGTAGCAACAGCTGGGCGGCGAGGAGGATGGCTGCCATGACCGCCATCGCCGCGGCGGCGAAGCGTAGCTGGGTTCCGCTTCGCTGCTGACCTGCCGCCATCGAGTTATTCATCTTCGTGCTGGCCATTCCAGGCGAGCCGACGTCTCCGCAGGCCCGAGCGTGCTGTCATGAACGGCATGATATGGAGGGTCTGACCGGCTGTCGATGGTGCAGCCGCCCCGTTGGGGCGGGTGCTGGCACTCATTATCGTGTGGGCATGGACGAAAGTGCCTCGACCTCTCGGAACCGCGAATCTACAGGATCCAAACGCGACTTTCCGCCACGTTACAAACCCTTTGATGATGAGCCGCAAGGGGCTCGCCAGCTACCTCGAGTTCCACCGCCGCTCGGTGGCCATCTGGGGTGCGCTGGCACTTCTCCTCGCGGTCAGCGCGGTGGTCGCGCCGACGAGCGTCAGCGGCTCGTCGCTGTCGGACATCGCGCCGTTCGCGGCGGTGCTTGCGCTGGTCGCACTCGGCCAGGTCTTGGTGGTGATGACCGGCGGCATCGACCTGTCGGTCCCGGCCGTGGTCACGTTGGTGGGCACGCTGATCGTCGGCATCTCGCAGGGCTCCGATACCGCGGCCGTGCAGGCGATCGTGGTGGCGTTGGTGGTGGCCACGGCGGTCGGCCTCGTCAACGGCGGCCTGGTGGTGGTGGTGCTGGGACTGAACCCCCTGGTGGTGACCCTCGCCGTCGGCAGCATCGTCTCGGGCGTGACCCTCTGGTATCGCGAGGGAGTGGCGCAGGAGGCCAGCGTCCCCGGCGCCGTCGCCAACTTCGGCACGCACCGCTTTCTCGGCCTCAACGTTCTGGTCTGGCTGGCGCTGCTGTTGGGGATCGTCCTCACCGTGGTGGTCACGCGCACGGCCACCGGGCGCCGGTTCCAGGCAGCCGGCACCAATCCACGTGCCGCGTGGATCGCCGGCGTTCCGGTCACGCGCTACACGATCGTCGCGTACGCCTCGGCCGGGCTCATCTACGGACTCGCCGACGCCCTGCTGGCGGCCTTTCTGCGCAACCCGAACCTGGACGTGGGCACGCCGTACCTGCTGGCTCCGATCGCCGCGGTGGTCCTGGGAGGAGCCGCGCTCAGCGGAGGCATCGCGAGCATCCCAGCGACCATCGCGAGTTCGCGTTAACAGGCATAGCCGCCGCGGTGCTCGGGGGGCCAGCCTCTTCGGTGGCCGGGGTTCGTTCATCGGCGCGATCGTCGGCGCGCTGCTGTTCTCGCTGATCGTCAACATCATCCCCCTGCTCGGCTGGAGCTCCGCGATCGGCCTGATCGCCTCGGGCGTCTTCACGTTGCTGGCGGTGATTCTGTACTCCGGGCAGCGTCTCTGGACCGGTCTCGCCGCGGCTCTGCGGTCAGGCGGAGGGGGGCGCTTCCGACAACGCCGGGGAGCTGCCTGAGGCGACCTCGGACGCTGCCTGGATGCCCGCGAGGGTCAATGGAGGTGCAATGAAGGCGTCGGCGCCCGGGGCGAGCTAGCCCGCCTGGTCCGCGGCCTCGTAGGTTGGGCCATCTGGAGCCTGGGCTGGCGGGCGGGTTCTCCGTCTACCGAGGTCTCGATGTCGCGGGCGGCGACGCTGCGTCGTATCCTCGTCCGGACCGCACGCATCCCGGCGGCGGCCTGCCCGGAGGCGAAGGAGACCGGCACATGACCGTCGACACCGAGCGCATCGACGCCGAGCGCGAGCGCATCCGGAGTGCCCACCTGCGCGAGCGTGGCCGCCGCCCCGCCACCACAGCCCGCGGCGTCCACCACGTCGCCCTGCTCTCATCGGACGTCGAGCGGACCATCCGCTTCTACCAGGATCTGCTCGGCTTCCCCTTGATCGAGCTCTTCGAGAACCGTGACTACCGGGGCTCCAACCATTTCTTCTTCGACATCGGCAACGGCAATACCATCGCCTTCTTCGACTTCCCCGACCTCGGACTCGGTGCCTACGCCGAGGTCCTCGGTGGGCTCCACCACCTCGCCATCTCGGTGACGCCTGAGCAGTGGGAGAAGGCCAAGGCCCGACTCGACGCCGCCGGGGTTGAGTACAAGGTAGAGAGCCGGGTCTCGATGTACTTCCGCGACCCCGACGGGGTCCGGCTCGAGTTGATCGCCGACCCGCTCGGGGAGATGTACGGGTCGACGCTCATCTGAGCGCATGCCAACCTCGGCGGCATGGCCCTCCCATCGTCCATATCGGCCCGGGGGCGGGGCAGCCAACCACATCGCAACCTTGGGTGGCCTCGCAGAGGCGATGTGGCCTGACCAGCGAGGCTGATGCGGATACAAGGATGGGCCTCTCCCGGTGACGATGCATCCACGCCGCGGTCAGCGGTTGGTCGGTCTCGGAAGGAGCACTCAGGCGGCGACCCCGGTCGCGTCGTTCGTCAAGCGCATGGCGGCCGACACTGGGCGCCCCGACCATTCCCACCGCACCGTGGCGAGTGCGGCGGTCTCCACGACGTGGCCGGCGGCCCGGCTACTTGGTGTAGTTGGAGGTGGACGGGTACGGTGTCGTCTCGACCAGCGTGAGGGTGGACCCAGAGCACGAATAGGTGCCGGATCCGGGCGCGGGATCGGGCGGCGCCGTGGAGTTCGGCTCGTGGACGCCGTCAAGCACGTAGTTGGTAAACGTGAATTGGCCTGACCCCCCACTGTCTACCCACTGTCCCGCCATCGCGTGGAAAGTGAACTGTTCGGTGCCCCGGAGAACAAAGCTCAACGTGTGACCGCCCCCGGACCCGGAGTACGGGGCGGCGCTGGAAGGGTCGTCGGTTTCGTTGCCCGCGGCGGTCAGCGTGAACACGAAACCGGCTGCACCGGAGATCGTGATGGTGGCACCTGGAACCGTGCTTGTGTCGACATAGCTACGTGTTGTCCCCGTCCAGCGCCCGACCACGCACGGATCGCCGATGGCGAGCAGAGTTGCGGTAGGAGTCGCTGTCGCACTGGGAGCCACGGTGGACGTCGGCCTCGCAGTCGACGGAGTCGGTGAACTCCCGCTTCCGCACGCGGTCGCGAAGAGCGACAGGGAAACGATCCCGCAGCGTAGGAATCTTGTTGGTATCGGCATTCCTTCGCAACCTCAATTACGCTTCCCGTACCGGAGCGTAGCCTACGCGCCCCATCGCCAGCTTGGTGGCGAGATCAGCCGACGGCGGTGCCGACAACTACGACACCGGTCCCGTAGGTGAGCAGGAATAGCGCGCTGAGCACGAATAGTGCGCAGGTTCCCCGGGGGTGGGTTGGCGAAGCTGGAGAAGGAGGGATGTCCCATCGTGGCCGCGCCGCGGTATGACACGGTGACCGGCAACTCGCGCATGCAGCGCCTCGGCGATGGCGTGAAGGTCACCCTGAGGCAGCATCGCAAGCAGCCCTGCCACGCGGCGTTCATCACTAGCCGAGGCGAGGTGGCGTATGTCTGCACCGACCGCGGCCGCCACGCCGGCGAGGCCGGCAGTGGCGTCCTCGACCTCAAGGCCGTGGAGCGGGAGAAGGGGTTCGAACCCTCGACCCTTACCTTGGCAAGGTAATGCTCTACCACTGAGCTACTCCCGCTCGCGGCGGCGAGTATATCGCAGGCCTCGCGAGGCCCCAGTCAGTGCCCGGTGAACTCAGTCGCGCGCTTGCTCATGAACGCCATCACGCCCTCGCCGAAGTCGCTGGTCTGCGCTGCGGCCGCCTGGGCATCCGCTTCGCGGGCCAGCTGGGTGTCGAGATCGCTGTCGTGCGAGAGGCTGAAGAGCTTCTTGATCATCCCCGCGGAGCGCGGGCCGCGGGCGAGGCGGCCGGCGAACTCCGCCGTACAGCGGGCGAGATCCTCGTCGGCCACCACGCGGTGCACCAGGCCCAGTCGCAGCGCCTCCGCGGAGTCGACGGTCTCGCCGAGCATGGCCAGCTCGAGCGCCTTCGCCGTGCCCACCAGGCGGGGGAGGAAGTAACTGCTGCCGGCGTCCGGCACCAGGCCGATGCGCACGAAGGCCTGGATGAAGGACGCCGACTCTCCGGCAATGCGGAAGTCAGCTGCCAGGGCCAGGGACATCCCCGCGCCGGCGGCAACCCCGTTGACCGACGCCACCACCGGCTTCTCCAGGTCGCGCATGGCGTGGATCATCGGGTGGTAGTGATCGCGGAGATGGCCGCGAATATCGACGTCGGGGTTGTCCATGCCGGCGCGCAGGTCCTGCCCGGAGCAGAAGCCCCGTCCGGCGCCGGTGATGACCACGACGCGGACGCTGTCATCGGTGGCGGCCTCGCGGCAGCCACCGGCGATGGCGTCGAGGACATCGTCGGTGAGGCCGTTGAGGACCTCGGGGCGGTTGAGCGTGAGGGTCAGGATCCCGGCCTCACGGGTACTCAAGACGACGGGCGCGGTGCTGATCGACATGGGGGCACTCTACCGCTGCCGTTCTAGGGTTGGGCACCCACCCGCTCGCCCAATTCGTGCAGCCGCTCGTACGTGTAGATGCCCGTGTTGTGGCCGTCATCCCACACCACGTTGAGCCCGTAGGAGCCGACCAGTGAGATGTCGGCGAGGTCGTCCTCGCCGGGCTCCAGGCTGGGACGCACCGCGAACCGCCCCGCGCTGCCCATCTCGCCATGGCAGGCGGCGCACGGGCAGGCGCGGCGCAGCACGTCGAAAGGGATCCGATGCACGCCACCGTCGTCCCACTCGATCAGCAGGGCGCGGGTGGGCTCGTCGTAATCGAAGCGGAGGGGCCGCAGCGCGCTCACGCCGCCAGCATAGGGACGATGCCGGCACGGAGGTCAGCCAGTGGCTGTGGCTCCGCTGCGGGCCGAAAACGAGAGTTCTCTGAGAAGCCCGCGCCGCGGCCCCGTTTTCCACGTCCTCTCAGAAACGCTCTGCACACTCGGCAGCGAGATGAATCCCCTCCACCTCCGCCTCAGCCGCCGCCAGGCGCTCGGTGTCGCCGCCGGTGGCGCCCTGGGCGCCGCGGCCGTCGGTTTCGGGCTCGACGAGCTCATCGGCTCCTCGCCGCGGCTCGCCGCCGTCAGCGCCGGCGGCTGGCCCAGCCCGCTCAACGACCCCCGCGCCCGCGCGGCCCACCTCCTGCGCCGCGCCGGCTTCGGCTACACGCAGTCCGACCTCGACAGCGCCGCCACGCTCTCGTACGACGACCTCGTCGACCGGCTGGTCAGCCAGCGGCCCGATTCGCTGGCGGCACCCGCGGACGTCACCAACCACAACGCCTTCACGGCGGCGTGGTACACGCACATGGCCACCACCACCTCGCAGTTGCCCGAGCGGATGACGCTGTTCTGGCATGGTGTGCTGACCAGCGACTACCGCAACGCGGCGCGCCTGCCGTTCGTGTTTCAGCAGAACGCCCTGCAGCGCAGCGCCGGACTCACCGACCTGCGCAGCCTCCTCTCTGCCACCACGCGCGACCCGCTGATGATGCGCTACCTCAACCTCGATGCCAGCACGGCCACCGCGCCCAACGAGAACTACGCCCGCGAGCTGATGGAGCTGTTCACACTGGGCCCGGGCAACTACAGCGAGACGGACGTGCGGGAGGCGGCGCGCGCGCTCAGCGGCCTGCGCATCCAGCTCTACGACGCGAGCGGTTCGCGGATCGCTCAGCCCAAGCTGGACAAGAACAATCCTCAGGCATACGTCGACCAGGTCAACGCCCTGGTGCGTGCCGGGGCGACGTACCGGGGCACCCTCGTCGCCCGCCAGCACGATGCCGGCGTCAAGACGTTCCTCGGGCGAACCGGCAACCTCGGCGCGGATGACGTCATCGACACCGTCCTCGCCCAGCCCGCCTGCGCACCGTTCGTCACCCGCCGGGCCATGACCTTCTTCGCCACCCCGTCGCCGTCCGACAGCGATGTCAACGCCATCGCCACCCAGTTCCGTGACAGCCGGTACGACATCCGCACCCTGATGCGCGCCATCTTCCGCAGCACGGCGTTCACCGCGCCGGCCAACTACCGCTCGCTGATGCGCTCACCCACCGACTACATGGTGGCCGCGATGCGGGCCCTCAACCAACCGGCGCTGGCCGCGGTCGCCGTCCGCTCGGCCGCGGGCATGGACCAGTTTCTCTACGACCCGCCCAACGTCGCCGGATGGCCGTCCAACTCCGGCTGGGTCAGCTCGTCGACGCTGCTCGGCCGGGTCAACTTCGCGACGGCCGCGACGACCCGAATGACAGCGCTTCCCGACCCCGCCGCCGCGGTGCGCACCCAGCTCGACAGCGTCCTCGGCTCCGACACCTCCGCGGCCATCCGCGCCGCGGGGAGCGATGCCGACCGCTGGTTCGCACTGCTCGCCAGCCCTGAATTCCAACTCAAGTGAGGTTGCCACGATGAGCGTCACCCGCCGCGACTTTCTCGCCGCCGGCCTCGTCGGCGCCGCCAGTGGCGTCATCGTGCCCCCGGTGTTCGCCAAGGGCGTGTTCGCCGCCGGCATCGAGGGCATCCACAACAACCGCGTCCTCGTCGTGCTCCAGCTCGCCGGCGGCAACGACGGTCTCAACACGGTGGTGCCGTACGCCGACCCCGCGTATATGACCGCCAGGCCGACGCTGGGCATCAAGCCCGAGAGCGTGCTCCACCTCGACGCCTCCGCCGGCCTCAACCCGGCGCTGACCGGGCTCAAGTCGCTCTACGACAGCGGTCAGCTCGCCGTCGTCCGCGGCGTCGGCTACGACACGCCCTCGTACTCGCACTTCGAGAACCTGTGCGTGTGGGAGTACGCCGACCCGAGGCGCATCCAGACCGATGGCTGGCTGGGCAAGCTGCTCGCCAAGCAGATCGACTCCCAGGGCCACCCGCTGTCCGGCTGTGCGCTCGGCGAGGTGAGCACGCCGCCCGAGCTGCGCGCGACAAGTGCCACCGTCAGCGTCATTCAGTCGGTTGCCGCGTACGCGATCAAGGGGGGAGCCGGCCACCAGGGCACCGCACCGGCGCTCTACCGGCAGACACCAGGGATCTACGGAGCACTCTTCGACCAGGCGCTGAGCACGGCGGAGTCCGGCATGAAGACGCTCGCCGGCGGCGCGGCGAGCTACACGCCCGCGGCGAAGTACGCCGTGGCGGGGGCGACGCCGGCGGCGAACAGCCTGGCCTCGGCGCTGCAGCTCACCGCGCAGATGATCGTCACCGAGCCCTCGGTGAAGATCTGTCACGTCGTCATCAGCGGTTTCGACACCCACCAGGCGCAGGCGACCCGCCAGACGGCGCTGCTCGGCGAGCTCGACACCGCCGTCGCCGCGTTCATGCAGGACCTGACCGCCCACGGCCAGGCCGACCGGGTGGTGCTCATGACCTGGTCGGAGTTCGGCAGGCGGATCAACGAGAACGGCAGCCAGGGCACCGACCACGGCGCCGCCGCGCCCCTCTTCATCGTGGGCAAGCCCGTCAAGGGCGGCCTCTACGGCGAGCAGCCCTCGCTGACCAGCACCATCGACGGCGGCAACCTCGAGTACATAGTGGACTTCCGGAGCGTGTACCAGACGCTGATCCGCGACTGGCTGCAGGGCGACCCGGCCGCCGTCCTCGGCGCGTCGTATCCCGAGCTCCCGGTGATCAACGCCGCCTGACGCCGAGGCGATCGCGCCCGGCGGGGCGCTAGGCTCGCCGGCATGACCGAACAGCTCAGCGGCGCCGCCTTCGAGGCGGAGCGCGATCTCCTTGCCACCAGCGACTTCCTCCGTCTGCTCGGCCTTCACTTCGATGAGGCCGGCCCCACTCGCATGGCCGGCTGGTTCGAGGTGGGACCGCAGCACCATCAGCCGTTCGGCATCCTCCACGGTGGCGTGCTCTGCTCGGTCGTCGAGACGATCGCGTCGATCGGGGCCTGGCTGGCGGTGCGCGACAGCGGCCGCACCGCGGTCGGGGTGGCCAACTCCACCGACTTCCTGCGCTCGACGACGGCCGGCCGGCTCGAGGTCGTCGGCACCGCCGTCCACCAGGGACGCACCCAGCAGCTCTGGGACGTGGTCATCTCGCGCGCCGCCGATGGCAAGGAGGTGGCCAGGGGGCGGGTCAGGTTACAGAACATCGAGCAGCGCCAGGACGCCGGGCCGCGCCCGTCGCCGCGGGCAGCCGTACACTCGGACTGATGTTTGTCCTGTGGCTCGCCCTGGCGGTGGTCTTCGTCGCGGTCGAGGTGCACACGGGAGCGTTCTACGCGCTCTTCGTCGGCGTCGCCTCGGCGGCCGCGGCGATCATCGACCTTGTCGGTGGCGGCCTCTGGCTCCAGGGCGTGATCTTCGCGGTGGTCACCATGGGTGGGTGGGCCGTCGTCCGGCCGGCGCTCCGCGCCTTCTTCGACCACTCCGTGCCGATCAGCCAACTGCGCGGCATCCAGTCGAGCGTCGACGGCCTCGTCGGCCAGCGGGCCATGACCGTCGACACGGTCGGCGATGAGCACCACCCGGGTCACGCGCTGCTCGCCGGTGATCGATGGCTGGCGGTGACGGAGACCCTCGACCCGCTTCCCTCCCAGGTGCCCGTCGTGGTCATCGGGGTTCGCGGCACCACGCTGCTGGTACGCCCCGCCCCGTGATCAGCCGACCGACAGCATCCCACCCGGCGCCGTCACCGCGGCGCCGCGCGACCTCAGAAGGGAGTCACCGTGGATAACACCGGCACCATCGTCGCCTTCATCGTCATCGCGGTCGCGGCGATCCTCATCATCATCGCGCTGGCGCAGTCGATCAACGTCGTGCAGCAGGGCTACGTCGGCGTTGTGCAGCGGTTCGGCAGGTACGTGGCGCCGGTGCGGTCTCCCGGCGTTGCCATCATCGTCCCGTTCGTCGATCACCTGGTGCGGGTCGACATGCGCGAGACGCCGCGCACGGGTGACCGCCAGGAGGTGATCACCGCCGACAACGTGGCCGTGGCCGTCAACGCGACCATCTTCAGCCAGGTCGTCGACGCTCAGGCGGCACTGTTCGCGGTGTCCAACTATTTCATCGCCATCGACCAGCAGGCGCGCACCACGCTGCGTAACGCGTTCGGCAACGTCACGCTCGACCAGGCCCTCTCCCAGCGCGAGCGCATCAACGCCAGCATGCAGGAGCAGATGGAGCAGGTCACCGACAAGTGGGGGATCCGCATCAGCCGGATCGAGATCGTCGACATCACCCCACCGGCGCAGATCCTCCAGGCGATGGCCCTGCAGAAGCAGGCCGACCAGGAGAAGCGCGCCCGGATCCTCCAGTCAGAGGGCCAGCAGATGTCGGCGGTCAACATCTCCGACGGCAACCGGCAGGCCGCGATCAAGAACGCCGAGGGTGAGCGGCAATCGGCCATCCTTCGCGCCGAGGGCCAGCGGCAGGCACTGATCCTCGAGGCCGAGGGCCGCGCGCAGGCCATCTCCACTGTGTACGCGGCCATCAAGGCCGCCGCGCCGGACCCGACGCTGGTCGCCATCCTCCAGCTGGACACGCTGTCGAAGTTCGCCGACAGCGACAACACCACCATCGTCGTACCCGCCGAGTCGGCGGCACTGCTCGGTGCCGCGCAGGCGCTGCGGTCGGTGATCCGCGACGCCCCCTCGTTCACGCCGCCGCAGGCGCCCGCGCCGCCGGGCTGACCGGCTCCTCCTTCGCCGACGGCACGTACCATGGAGCGGTATGACCGCAAGTCCGCTGCTGCACCCGCACGTCGACCCGCTCGGCGACCTGCCGCTCGCGTTCGACTACGACCACGTCTCGCTGGTGCCACGGGTGGCCTCGACGCTCACCCACCGCGCCGACGCGGAGCCCGAGGTGACCGTCGGCCCGGTGCGCCTGCGCCTTCCGCTGCTCGGCGCGCCGATGCCCGACGTGTGCGGTCCGGAGATGTGCCGCGCGCTCGCCGCCGGCGGGGCGCTCGGGGTGCTGCACCGGTTCCAGCCGGTGGACGAGCAGGTGGCGGAGTTCAGCGCGTCACACGACGCCGCGCCGATGACCGTGGGCGCAGCCGTGGGGGTGACCGGTGACTTCCACGACCGCTTCAGCGGGTTGTACGGCGCCGGCTGCCGCATCGTCTGCCTCGACACCGCCAACGGCGCCCACGAGCAGGTTGGCGCGGCGGTGGAGTGGATCCGAGAGCAGGCCGACGACGTGTTCATCATCGCCGGCAACGTCGCCACCGCCGAGGCGTTCCGCTGGCTGGAGGACCGCGGCGCCGACGCCATCCGGGTGGGCATCGCCGGGGGCAGTGTGTGTGAGACGCGCACCGAGACGGCGGTGTACGCGCCCACCCCGCACGCCGTCGCCGAGGCGGCGCAGGTGCGGCGGCGCGCTCTGATCATCGGCGACAGCGGGATCCGCAACCCGGCCGACATGTGCAAGCTGCTCGCCCTCGGCGCCGACCTGGTGATGGTCGGATCGGCCCTCGCCGGTACCCGCGAGGCGCCCGGCCGGGTCATCGTCCTCGATGGCAACAAGTTCAAGATCATGCGCGGCGCGGCGTCATTCTCGGTGCAGCAGCAGGCCGGCACCGAGGACCCGGGCCACGTCGAGGGCACCGAGACGATGGTGCCCTACAAGGGTGGCGTCGACGACGTCGTGTCGCGGTATCTCGCCGGTCTGCGCAGTTCGATGTCATACATGGACGCTCACACCCTCGAGGAATACAGGGAGAACGTCAGCTTCATCGTGCTGTGCTGACGGCGGCGGCGGCACGCCGACGGCCGTCTGCTTCGAGCGCCGCCACCATGCCGGCGGTGTCGTCGCAGAACACACCGTCGACGCCGCTGGCGAGGATGCGCGCCGCGGCGGCTCCGGTGCGAGCGCCCCACCCGAAGACCAGCAGGCCGCTGTCCTGGAGCACGGCCACGCGCGCGGGCGTGCACGTGCGGTGGTAGAGGTTGAGGGCGTCGACACCCGCCGTGCGCAGCTCCGCAGCGCGGCGCGCGGAGCTGGCGGTGCGGATCAAGAGGGTCGGGAAGACGAGGCGAACGTCTGGGTAGCTGCGCCGCCACCGTGTGACCGTGTCGAGGCGCCAGTAGGTGAGCCACAGCCGCGACGGGTCACCGTGTTCGCGCGCGATGCGGACCACCTGGTCGACGGCGGCCGGTGCGGTCATGTCGAGCGCGACGTCGATGGTCGGCCCGCATTCGCGGTACACGTCCTCGAGGGAGGGGACGTGCCCGGGGAGCTGAGCGCGGCGAAGGCGGGACACGGGGCGGCCGAAGCGGCCCACGATCCCCGGATGGATGAGCACCGGCACACCGTCGGCGGTGAGCGCGACGTCGCTCTCGATGCCCGTTGCGCCCATCACCCACGAGCGCCTGAACGCGGTCAGGGTGTTCTGGTGACGGCGCTGCAGCGCGCCGCCACGGTGGGCGAAGCCGATGGCCGGCTGTCGCGCGGGCCGGGTCACGCTGGCGAACGGCGGGGACAGCTCTCCGGCACCGGGACCACGGTACGCGATGAGCCGGACAGGGTGACCTCCGCGGTGGGCGCGGTCTCGGCCGCGTAGGCTTGGCGCATGACCGAGCACGAGGCAGACCTCTTCGGCGGCACCGCATCGGGTGCGGCCTCCACGCCGGCCGGCGGCGCGCCACTCGCCGCACGGATGAGGCCGCGCAGCCTCGACGAGTTCGCCGGCCAGGACCACGTCGTCGGGCCGGACAGCATCCTGCGGCGCGCGCTCGAGGCCGACAAGCTGCCCTCACTGATCCTCTGGGGGCCGCCGGGCAGCGGCAAGACGTCGCTCGCCATCATCCTTGCGCAGATGTCGGGCGCGGCCTTCGAATCGGTCAGCGCGGTGTCGTCGGGGGTCGCCGAGCTGCGCAAGATCATCGAGAGGGCCCGGGCCCGCCAGCGGATGGGACAGCGAACCATCCTCTTCATCGATGAGATCCACCGGTTCAACAAGGGCCAGCAGGACGCGGTGCTCCCGGACGTCGAGAGCGGCACCGTCTGCCTCCTCGGTGCGACCACGGAGAATCCCAGCTTCGAGGTCAACGCGGCGCTGCTGTCGCGGGCGCGGGTGCTCCGCCTCGAGGGCCTCGGTGAGGAAACCCTTGGCATGCTCATCGATCGCGCCGTTGCCGATCCGCAGCGAGGTCTGGGCTCGGGCGAGGTCATCATCGAGCCGGAGGCTCGGCAGCGCCTGGTCGCGCTCAGCGGCGGCGACGCCCGCGTCGCGCTGGATGCGCTCGAGCTGGCGGTTGCCGCCACCCGTGACCAGAACGGGGTGGCCCGGGTCGATGTCGCCGCCGTCGAGGGCGCGCTGCAGAATCCCTCCCTGCTCCACGACAAGGCGGGGGATCAGCACTACTGGGTGGCGTCGGCCTTCATCAAGTCCATGCGCGGCAGCGACCCCGATGCGGCCATCTATTGGCTCGCCCGCATGCTCGAGGCCGGCGAGGACCCGATGTTCTGCGCACGCCGGATGGTGATCCTCGCCGCCGAGGATGTCGGCCTGGCCGACCCCGCGGCGTTGGGGGTGGCCGTCGCCGCCCAGCAGGCGGCCCATTTCGTCGGCATGCCCGAGGCCTACCTTCCCCTGGCCGAGGCCGCGCTGTACCTGGCCGCCGCGCCGAAGAGCAACTCGGCGATGCGCGCCTACACGGCGGCGATGGACGACGTTCACGAGACCCTGCACCAGCCCGTGCCGCTGCACCTGCGCAACGCGTCGACGTCACTGACGCGCGGGATGGGCTTCGGCGCGGGGTACCGCTACGCCCATGACGCGCCCGGCGCGGTTGTCGACCAGCAGCATCTGCCCGACAGCCTCGCGGGCAGGCGCTACTACGCACCGACGAACAACGGGGCGGAGGCCGCCGTCGCCGCACGGCTCGAGGAGATCCGCGCGACGCTCGCCCAGCGGCGGTCGACCGGCGGCGACGCACCGGCGCCGTCGTCGTTCCAGCACGGCTGACGCCGCCGTCCGCCGGCCCGCAACTCAGGCCGGGTGGCGTAGGGCGCGGTCCAGCGCCGCGACGGTGCGCTCGATGTCCTCGTCGCTGTGCACCGCCGAACAGAAGGCACTGGTGTGGAGAAGGTCGACGCCCTCCGCGCGCAGCCGGACGGCGAGGGTGGCCTGGCGGTCGGCGTCGGCGAGCGCGAGGTGGAGGATGCTGACCAGCCTGCGCACGTGGCCGTCCACACCTCGGCGAACCAGGACGTCGCGCCAGCCCGCCTCGAGCTTCGCGGCCGCGGCCGCGGCGAGTTCCTGGGGGCCGCCGTCGGCACACAGCTGCAGGGTGGTGATCCCGGCGGAGGCGGTCAGCGGGTTGGCGTTGAAGGTGCCCGGGTGGGCGATGGTCGAGGCGAGCAGGTCCATCAGCGCGCGACGGCCCCCGAGCGCTCCTCCGGGAAGGCCGCCCGCCATGACCTTGCCGAAGACGGAGAGGTCGGGGGTGATGCCGAGCATCGACTGCATGCCGCCGGTGCCGACTCTGAAGCCGGTCACCACCTCATCGATGACCAGCAGCGTGCCTGTGGCAGCGCACGCGTCCGCGAGTGCGGTGGCGTAGCCGTCCGGCAGAGGCGTGCGGCCGTAGTGGGCGCCGGAGCCCTCGAAGATGACCGCGGCCACCTCCCCGGTGGCCAGGCGCGCGCGCAATGCGTCCACGTCGTTGCCGGGCACCACCGACGTGGTCAGCAACTGCGCCGCCGCGACCCCCGCCGGCACCCGCGGCACGCCACCGTCGAGGTTGACGCTGACCGCGTCGGACCAGCCATGGAAGTGGTCGTCGAGCTTCACGATCACGTCGCGGCCGGTGGCGGCGCGCGCAACGCGCAGCGCGAGCATCGCAGCCTCGGTTCCGGACGCCGTGAAGCGCACCTCGTCGACCGATGCAACCATCGAGCAGATCAGCTCGGCCCACTCCACCTCGAGCGGATGTCCCGCGCCGTAATGCGTCCCGCGGCTCACCTGCGCACACACCGCGGCGACGACGGCCGGGTGGGCGTGGCCGAGAAGCAGTGCTCCATGGCCCATGGTGTAGTCGATGAGCTCGCTGCCGTCGACCAGCCACTTGCGCGAGCCGGCGGCGCGGGACACATAGATCGGCGGTGCGTAACTGCGCGCGATGTGGGTCGCGCCGCCGGGGAGCACGCGGGCGGCGCGGGCGGCGAGGTCGCCATCGGTGGTCACGCCGGCATTGTGGCCGGTCCGGTCGGATGCGGGGCCGGATCGGCCCCCGATGGTGACGGTACGCGATCGTAGCAACCTCGCAACCTTCCTATGAAGACGATGTGCGCGGCCGATGTCGCAATCTGCTGTGAGGCCTTGACTTTCGCGGCGATGTCACCGTGAATGACTGCACAGGCCTACGTCCACCGGAAAATGCATACGCTGTTCAAGGTGATGGGGGTGGGGGGATCTGCGCGCGTCACCCTGGCGACCATCCTGTCATTGGCTGCCGTGATCGGCATGAGCGCGCCCGCAGCGGCGTCCGCGGGTGGGCCTGCCGGTGCCGCTCCGGTGCGTCCCAGCATGCTCGGCGCGGCGGCGTCCGCGGTCAGCGGCGGAGTCGTCCTCGACGGCAATGGTGTGCTGCACCCGTTCGGCGCTGCGAGCGTGGCAGCTGGGAGCGCGCCGCAATGGCCGGGGTGGAACATCGCTCGCGCCGTCGCTCTGCTTCCGGATGGCACCGGCGGCTGGACGCTGGACGGGTTTGGCGGCGTCCACAACTGGGGCTCGGCCCCTTCGATTGACGCGCCGACGTACTCGAGTGACCCCGGCGCAAGGGCGTCGGCCTACTGGCTCAATTGGGACATCGCGCGCGCCCTGGTCATTCTTCCCGACCACGTCAGCGGCTACGAGCTCGACGGCTACGGCGGGATGCATCCCTTCGGCCCCGAGGCGACCGACTTCGGTCAACCGGTCTACTGGTCGGGCTGGGACATCGCGCGCGGCTTGGACATCTCCGTGAACGGCGCGGGGGTGGCCACCGGGGGCGTGATCCTCGACGGGTATGGCGGTCTGCACACCTTCGGCGCCTATCCCACCAACCTCACCAACCCGTATCACAGTGGTCGTGACGCCTACCGGGCCATTCACGCGAGCGGCGGAATCGTGTACACGGTCGCACGCTACGGCCTCGTCACGGGGGTCTCAGGCGGCGGGACAGCCACAGTCGATCCAGACTGGCGCGGCTACACGGATTTCGGCGACACCGAGCTGCTCCGTGACATCGTTCTCACCGGGACCGGGACGACCGTCACTCAGCAACCGGTGTCGACGATGGCGAAATGGGCGTGGTCGAACCTGCTCCAGTCGCAGCGCGGCGGGGTGAGCCTCGACGGCTACGGTGACCTCGCACCGTTCGGCGGGCTCGCGCTGAACAGGGTGGACGCGCCCACCTGGCAAGGCTGGGACATCGCCCGTGATGTGGTCGTCCTGCCCGACGGCAGCGGCGGGTGGACACTCGACGGGTTCGGTGGCGTGCACAGCTGGGGCGCTGCTCCGCCGATCTCGGCACCCACGTACTCCGCTGATCCCAGGGCGCGCGCCCCCGCGTACTGGCCTGGATGGGACATCGCCCGCGCGCTTGTGGTCCTGCCCGACAAGGTGAGCGGGTACGAACTCGACGGCTATGGCGGGCTGCACAACTTCGGAGCGGCGCCGCCGCTGCAGACCCCCGCGTACTGGGGAGGCTGGGACATCGCACGCGGGCTGTACATCAGTCTCGACCCCGCGGGGACCCCTGTCGGTGGAATCGTCGTCGATGGATACGGTGGATTGCACAACTTCGGTGCCGATGTTCCCACGATCACACGCGCCCCGTACTCGCCGGGGCGCGACCTGGCCATGAAGCTCGCGGTGACGCCGAACGGGAACGCCTACGAGGTCTTGCGATGGGGCGTGACCGCCGACCTCAGCGGCGGCAACCTCCGGCCGTACTGGGACGGTTACGCGGACGCTGGATCGCGGGACATCGTCCGCGAGGTGACGTTCGTGGGCGGCGACGACATGCCGCAGCAGCAGGGCCAACCCGTGTCCGGGGGCGCACGGTCCGCCTATCGTGCCGTCGCCTGGACCAACCAGATCCCGGTGGGGACTGTTCGCCAGTCGATGCCGCTGGACTGCGAGGCGGCTGCACTCCAGGAGGCTCTGTCGGCGGTCGGCGTCAACATCTCACAGGAGCAGATCGTGGCGGCCCAGAACCCCGACACCCGTGCTGCCCAGGTGTCCAATGGGACGATCGTGCGCTGGGGTGACGCGTACACGAACTTCGTGGGCGACGTGCGCGGCTCGGAGGCGCGCTACACGGGGTACGGTGTCTACGCCCCGGTGGTCGCGCAGCTCACCGAGCAATACGGGCGCACCGCGACAGTCGTCGAGGGCGGCAGCGTCAACGATGTCTTCGCCGCCGTCGGCCGGGGCGAGCCCGTGGTGGTGTGGACATCGAACACCTTCCAGGCCGTGGGCATGAGCGCCTGGAGCGCGTGGGACGGACGCTCGGTGCCGTACGCTCTCACTGAGCACGCGGTCACCGTCATCGGCGTCGATTACGCGGCCCAGACCATCACGCTCAACGACGTGGGTGTCGGGCGTGACAAGACCTTCACCGTGAGCCAGTTCGCCTCCTTCTGGTCGAGCTTCGGCAACATGGCGGTGGTGATCGGATGAGGGCGCGCGTGGCGGTGGTCGCCCTGACCTGCGCCGCCGCGACCGCGGCGTGCGGGTCGACGGCACCAGCTCCGGCACCGTCGGGCACCACGACCTCGCGCGGCGCCGTGGCGACCACGGCTGCACCGCCGGCCATGACCACAAGTGCTGCGCCGTCACCGACACCATCCACGCAGCCGTCACTCGCCGGGGCGATATCCGGACAGCCCGACTTCACGTTCTCGGTGCCGGGCGGCTGGACGGTGCTCCAGGAGGACGCGCACCAGGTGACGCTCGGGCAGAACGTTGGCGGCGCGGTGGTCGCCGAGATCCGGATGTCGCTCGACCCCGCGCTCGAGCAGACCGCGGGGATGCGGACCACCGCGGTCGACGGGTCCCCGGCGTACATCGCCTCGGCGGGCGACGGCAATGGCGGCAACTTCCAGCGCGACGTCCTGGTGCGCCGCGCCCACGCGTTCTACGAGATCCTCTGCACGCCCTACAGCGGCTCCACCCCGGGCGCTGTCACGGCGAGCTGTTCGGCCTTCACCGCGTCGGTGCGCTTCTCCGGCGGGTGAGCGACGCGGTGCCTAGCCGTGGCGACGGGCAGCGATCGGCGACAATCGCCGGGCGACACAGCACAGCAATGGCGACGTAGCCAAGTGGTAAGGCAGAGGTCTGCAAAGTCTTTCAGCCGGGTCAGAAACCCCTTATGGCGAACTCGCTGATCTTAGGAACTTCACTTTAGAGCGCCCAGAATGACCACGGATGACAGTCAGGGCAGATCGGGGGCATACATTTGGGGCATACAGGGCGGCCACCATGAGGGTTCCGTTACAGATCCAGTTTGAACTGAGTGATGGCGTCAGTCGCTCAACTCCGATCGCGCTGCCCGCCGCTCCCAGCCCGATGACTCGTGTCGTTACGGAACCAGCCATTCCCCTTGGTCCCCGCCGCCGAAGGTATCGAGGCTGAGTTTCACCTGGGTAACCGGGGTTGCCGTGGGGACTTGAAAGGTCACGAATCCGTCGGCAGACTCGCCAGGGGCGATGTTGATGAGGTCACTCGGGAAGCCGGGTCCGGCGGTGGTGTCGCCAGAGATGTCGATGGAGTACGAGTGCGACGCCGCATCTTGCACCGTGACGTTGGTGAGGATGCTCGTGCTATAGGCGGCGCTGCCGACGTTCTTGTAGCGCAGCTCCAGGGCGACCTCGCGCATCCCGGCGGGGGGCACCGTGAACTGGCTGGCGGGCGAGCTTGGGTCGACCACCTTGACAAGGGTGACCTGCACCTTCTCGCCGGAGGAGGAGCCGGTCAAGTTGAGGGCGGCCCCGGCATGCGCCGCCGCTGCCGCGGGCGCGGTTGAACTCGACGGCGCCGGGCTGGAGGCTTGGTTGACAGTGGCGCCGCCGGAGCTGCCACAGCTGGCCGCGCCCGTGGTGGTGAGCGCGATGACGGCGAGTGCCCCGGTTCCGATGATGCGGTACTTCACGGCGTCCCTTTCTTGTTCGCCCGGGGTAGACGGTTGCGCGGGGCAGTGTCACAGGTTGGGAACGCGTCCTGTGCCCGATACCGTTCACGTTCACCGTCCGGCACGATCCGCCAGCGTTTCGTCGCCGATCGGCCGACGCCCGTACGGGGTCAGGCGTACTCGCGGTACTCCGCCAACTCGGCCAGCTCTTGCCCGGTCACCTTCAGAACCTGCTCTCCGTCGGCGTCGTCTCCGTCGAGCTGGAGGTCAGGGACGAGGTCACTCTTGGGAACGAGCCGTCTTAGGAGGCGTGACGGTTAGGTTCCCGTCCGGGTGCCGCTGCATGGTGCCGACCACGCGCAGGGTCCCTCGCTCCAGGTCGACGTCCGTCCAGTGCACGCCGATGATGGGCGTCCAGTCACTAATGTGGGTTCACATACGCGCCAAGAGCTCCTGCTTCTTAGCAACAAACTCCTCCTCGCTGAGGACGCCAGCGGCGCGCAGTTCCCCAAGTTTGCGAATCTGATCCACCACGTCGGGCTGCGCAGGTGCGGCTGAAGCGGCCGGAGGCTGCTGTACGTTTGACGACCGCTCACGGATGGCCTGGGCGCCGAGTTGGAAATCCTTCATCTGCTTCTTCGCGATCGGCAGAGTGTTTGGCAGCTTCCAAGCGCTCGCCTTGTCTTTGCCGAAGTACGCAGCTTCCCGACCCTGCACGCCCCCCGCGGCGATTTCAAAGACACCGGTGAGCATAGATGCCCGAACCTCAACGGAATTGATGTTCCTGTACTCGAAGCTCGAGACCTTGCCCCCCAGCGTCTGTCCAGACCGCCAGCCCACCTTGATGATGAAGGCTCGGCGATCTGTGAGCACCAGCGCTTGCGACTTGTTGATGCCAGCCAGACGGCATATGACTTCCTCGCCCGGCGCCAGAGCGTCGCCAAGAAGTTTCATCGACCGGGAGTGGATCTCGTTGAGCGGCAGTCCCACCGACGATGTGCCCAAGTTGACGACAGGCTCCTCTTCTTCGAGGATCTCATCGTTGACACTTTCCGAAATCTGCAGAGCCTCGTCCTGTGCGTCACCACCGTCCGTCTTGCCCTTCTTCTTAAACACCCGATCTCCCTTTGATTACCAGGTCGCAGGCGACTAGTGAGTGTAGTCTGGTCGATGGCTTCGGCTAAGGACAGGAGTGACCTGGCGGGCGCCCGCGCCGGCTGCGGCGCACTCAGGGTTAGCCGGACGGCCACCACCTCCGGTCAGGCCGCTCAGTCTGGCTTTAGCACGGTCGTCAGAAGGAGTTGGAGCCGAGTCACGACTTGCCGCGCCTCCAGGTTGTTTGCGGCCTAGTCCCTTGCTTCTGAGCGGCCCTGGCGCCAGCGTCTGACGCGCCTGACCGCGTTGCCGGGATAGTAGGCAAGCGTGGAGAAACGGCACCTACGCGAGGTTGTGTGAGGCCTGGCCATAGCGCGCTCCGGGCTACGCCCTCGACCCGGCCACAGCGATTACCAACTTTTGGGAGGCCGAGCATCTTTCGCCGGGCGGCGTGCGGGATACTGGACCGGTGGCTACGCACACTGCTCTGGCCTGTCCCAAGTGCGAGGCCACCAACTCGGTCAAGGACCGCGCTAAAACCTACAGATGCGCTTCGTGCAGGGCGGAGTGGCGCTTCAAACGCTGCGAGGGCTGCCAGGCCTCCTCAATCGTGGCTGAGGATGACGACGGCCGCTGGGCGTGTCCGCGTTGCTCTCGTTTGAATGCGTGGTTAGCCAAATGGAGCACCGCGGCCGCGGTGGTGGCCGAGAGCGGGCTCGTCGCCCGCCGTCGTTCTGAGAGCGAACTGGTCGCTGCCCGTCAATCTGATCCTGTGGCTTTCCGACGCGCGACTTACCTGGGGGGATGGAAAGCGGCCCCAGACAGCATAGAAGGCCTACTCTCATTTGCCGAAGGTGGCATTGTCCTCACGGATTCCCGGGGTGGACAACCACTTCGCGTGCCCACCGCGGCAGTCGGTAGCGTCTTGGTAACTAGTGAACAGGTCGCGAAGTCCAAAGTTGGCCCAGTGCTCGCGTTCGGTGTACTGGGACTGGCAGCCAAGGGCTCCCGCAGCCAGGCGACGGTCGTCATTCACACGAAAGGTGAAGAGGCCGAAGCTGGCTACTTCACGATCCGAGACGTTTCGGCTGCGGAGGTCAAGGCAAAGATTGATGCCTGGATGCGAACCCGAGGCATCCCATGGCACGAAGACCGGCAACAGGATGACTCAGCCGGCATCTCATCGTCCGCGACCGTCTCACCTCCGCTGAGCGTCGCCGACGAACTTAACAAGCTGGCGGGGCTGCGTCAGTCGGGTGTGCTGTCTGAAGAGGAGTTCGCGACGCTGCAGGCTCGGTTCATCAACGGGTAACGGATAGCCGTCGTCCTGCTTCTGGGCACGGCACTTACGATTCCGGTATCTTGGCTCCCTTCGGCGTCTTCTGGCGGGTAGGCTGAGCTTTCGGCATGGTCACCATCGTAGACGCTCTAGGCCAGCAAGAGCCCGAGGTTGAGCGCGGCCGCTGCGCGTTCTGTAACTACCGAGGGAAGCTCACAAAAGAGCACGTCTGGCCTGAACGATTCAACAACATCATCAAGGTGACCGGGATCACCGGCTATGAGCGAGGCGATATGGCCAGCGGCCCGACGACCTGGGAGGCCGAGGCTTTCAGCACGACCGTTCGCATTGACTGCGGGGACTGCAACCACCACAGACTCAGGCAGATTGAGGATGAAGCGATCATCCCCTACATAGCGCCGATGCTTTACGGACAGTCCGCTGCTGCCTTGCACCTCACGGCGCAACGGAAGATCGCGGCGTTTGCTCTGAGAATGTTCGCCGTATCGCAGTACACGCACCGGCGCGCTCGGCCCATCCCGCGACACCACCGCGAGTACTTGGTCACCCACCGCTCAGCGCCCCCTCTGGCCGAGGTGTGGCTTTGGCGGTGTGTGCCCGAGACCAATGACGCCATCCTCCCCGATATCTACTGCGCCTCGCTTCGGGTGAGCGGGAAAGGCGAACGATTCTCCGGTCGGGTAAACGCGTATCACGGAATCCTCCGCATCGCCCACCTCGTCGTCGAGATCGCGAGCAGGACCGACGGCCTCGCCTTTCCGCTGCTTCCGGCCGCTCCGGGCGCGTACCTCCGAATCTGGCCGATGCACGATTTCAACCGCGCCTTCATTTGGCCGCCAAAGCGGGCGCTGACCGAGGCCGCTTACCAGGCGCGAGTTCGGGCGTGCGCCGAGTCCGTCACGGTCTAGCCTTCCAAGCTCCTCCACTTCTACACTCCGGGGATACTTACCCAGATCCGCGTAGGTGCCGTTCAAAACCCCTTGCCTACTATCCCCTGACCGCGTTGCCAGACGAACATCCGTTCGCTACACTCGTCCGTATGGGTGATGCGCGCTCCTCATACTGCGCTGGTACCCTGCGCCTGGCCATGCGAGCGGACAGCGGGGGTCGATCCGACGCGCCTACCGGTTGGTACCTTGCCATTGACGTCGCGGAGTTGGTGGGCGTCCAAGCGAGGTCCATCATTCAATGGACCAACCACGGTTACATCAAGGCCACGCGCCAGGATGGCCCACCACACGTCTACAGCTATCTCGACGTTGGCGAGGCGATGATGGTGCGCGAGTTGCTAGAGCGCCGTGTGCGACCCAAGGAGATCCGCACTGCCGTCATGAACGCTAGGGCAGAGTACGGCGATTGGCCCCTACAGGCTGCTGACCTCGGCGTCTATCAAGGGCCACGCCGAGCGCGCCTAGGTCTCCAGCGTGAAGACGGGCTGTTTGACATTGGCCATGCGACGGGTGAGCAGAAGTTCATCGATTTCGGAGATCTGGCGAAGCTCGCCTCGTATCTACGGAGGGGAGGATGGGTGATAAAAATCCACCCTGAGATCGAGCACATTGAGGTTGACCCCGCCAAACTCAGTGGCAAGCCGACCATCGCTGGCCATCGCGTTGCCGCAGCTCAAGTTGCGGCGATTGCCGCCGAGCGAGGGGGAAGGCGAGAGCTTCGAGACGGCTACGACCTGTCCACAATAGAGATCAACGACGCCGTGCGATGGGCAAAGGGCGTGGCGGAGCTTCAGGCGGCCGCATAACATGCCACCGCATGGCGCGTCTTCTGATCATCGACAAGTGTCTCAACAAGCGTCTCGCCACGGAGTTGAGGTACCGCGGCTGTAACGCCCTCGGCGCTGATCACATGAAGCTGCCGGTTCTGGACGACGCACTGCTGGAAGCGATTGCGGCTCACGACCCTAATGCTGTGCTGGTGACTGGCGACGATGACATGCCTGCCGAGCATCGCCTTACGCTGGAGCGGACCAAGATCACGCTGGCGATCATTGATCCTGTGGTACCACTTCCCTTCACTCAGTCCCAATGGCCCCGAGAGGTCGTCCACCGATGGGCTCACAGAATCCGAGAACAGACCCCCGGCTCCACTCGACGGTACGGGACGACGAATCTTCCATGGACGGACCGGAAGCATCGTCCGCGATTGCCGTGAACACCCCGAACGGCAGTCCCGAAAGGGATCTGCTCCGGTAGGCTCCACTGCGTGTCTATCCCTGACTACCAGACCCTGATGTTGCCCGCGCTCCGAGCCCTAAGTGACGGCCGCGAGCATCCGCCTCGGGAGGTCATCGCGGTGCTGGCCGACGAGCACGCCCTGACGGACGAGGAGCGCGAGCAGAGGCTTCCGAAGCGGGCGAATCCAAGTCTTGAACAACCGTGTGCATTGGGCGGTGACGTATCTACAGCACGCCGGATTGGTGGCCAAGCCACGTCGAGGCGTTTGGCAGATTACTGATGAAGGGAGCCGGGTGCTCACGGAGAATCCGCCGCGAATCGATAACCGCTTCTTGGCGCGCTACCCAGCCTTTGTGCAGTGGCACGGCAGATCGGTCCCCACAGGCACGGTAGGCGTCCAGGAGGACGCCGTCGAGGTTTCTTTGGAGGCAACGGCAACACCCGAGGAGATCCTTGACCGCACTTTGCGCGCGATCCAACGGCAGGTCGCTGGTGAACTGCTCGACCAGATAATGACGGCATCCTCGCAGTTCTTCGAGCGGTTGGTGGTGCAGTTGCTGGTGGCGATGGGCTACGGCGGGTCGTATGCCGAAGCCGCGAAGGTGACGCGCGCGACGGGTGATGGCGGAATCGACGGGATCATCAACGAGGACCGTCTAGGACTGGACGTCATTTACTTGCAGGCCAAGCGCTGGGAGGCGAATGTTGGCCGACCCGAAATCCAGAAGTTTGCCGGTAGTCTTGAAGGTGAGCGTGCTCGGAAGGGTGTCTTCATCACGACATCCAGCTTCAGCGCCGATGCTCGCGATTACGTGAATCGAATCGACAAGAGGATCGTCCTGATTGATGGGGCCAGGCTGGCAGACCTGATGATCGAGCATGGCGTGGGTGTGACACTTGATCGCCAACCCGCCATCCCCAAACTGGATCTCGACTTCTTCGAGGAGTAACGGCCCACGGACCGATTGGCCGATCCGCCGTCGGACGGTAGCCAAATTTGACCCAGGATGGCCCCGGCCCCGGTACCCTGCCGATCGTGAGCCCTGAGCAGCACGACTACCTGGCGCGGGAAGCGCGGGCCAGGATCGAGATTGATCAGCAGCTGATGGCCGCACGTACAATCCGGGCCTGCACGACGCGGGACAGAGATATCGCGGCGCCATGGACGCCATCACGGCATTGAAAGATAGAGAGCTGTCCGATCTCGCCAAGCGACTGACGGCGAATCTAGCGTGGGAGGAGGGACGCCATGCTCACGGGTGAGATCAAGAGCAAGATCGATCGGATTTGGGATGCCTTCTGGTCGGGAGGGATCTCCAACCCATTGGAGGTGATCGAGCAGATCACCTACCTGCTTTTCCTGCGCCGTCTGGATGACCTTCATACCCTGGAGGAGAACAAGGCCGTTCGGCTCAAGAAGCCCATTGAGGACCCGGTCTTCCCGCCCGGGAAAGACTCCCGAGGTCGGCCGTATCAGGACCTTCGGTGGTCGCGCTTTAAGAACTTCGCACCAACCGACATGTTCGCGGTGCTCAGCGACCATGCATTCCCCTTCCTGCGCACGCTCGGCGGCGACGGCTCGACGTACGCACATCATATGAAGGACGCGCGTTTTACCATTCCTACGCCCGCACTGCTAGCAAAGGTGGTCGACCTGGTCTCCGACGTGCCGATGGAGGATCGGGATACCAAGGGCGATCTCTACGAGTACATGCTCGGCAAGATTGCCAGCGCTGGGCAGAACGGTCAGTTCCGGACGCCCCGTCACATTATCAAGCTGATGGTGGAGATGGTGACTCCACAGCCCGGCGATGTCATCTGCGATCCGGCTTGCGGTACGTGCGGGTTCCTTATTGCCGCGGGCGAGTACCTTCGGGACAACCACCCGGAAATGTTGCGCAACGAGAAGCAGCGACGGCACTTCCACCACGAGGCCTTCCACGGTTTCGACTTCGACAACACGATGCTGCGCATCGGCAGCATGAACATGCTCCTGCACGGCATCGAGAACCCTGACATCCGGTACCGCGATTCGCTCGCCCAAGACCACGCCGGCGAGGAGGAGCGCTACAGCCTGGTGCTGGCCAATCCACCCTTCGCGGGATCGCTCGACTACGAGACGACGGCGAAGGATCTGCTGCAGGTGGTCAAGACCAAGAAGACTGAATTGCTTTTCCTGGCGCTGTTCATTCGGCTGCTCAAGCCGGGCGGGCGCGCTGCAGTCATCGTTCCCGAGGGCGTGCTGTTTGGGTCGAGCAACGCCCACAAGGCGCTGCGGAAGATCCTGATCGAGGATCAGAAACTCGACGGCGTTGTGTCGCTGCCGAGCGGTGTCTTCCGCCCCTACGCCGGTGTGTCAACCGCCATCCTGTTGTTCACCAAGACAAATTCGGGCGGGACAGATCACGTCTGGTTCTATGGCATGAAGGCCGACGGCTGGTCGCTCGATGACAAGCGGACGCCGCTCTTGAGCGCCGACAAGCTGGGTCCGATCCCGAAGACGGCGCTGACCTGTGACGAGCACGAGAAGAACAACCTCCCCGATGCGTTGGCCCGCTGGGCCAACCGCGATGGCGACGAGTTGAAGCGTGGCCGCACCGAGCAGAGCTTCTGCGTCCCCAAGGCCGACATCGTCGCCCAGGCTTATGACCTCTCGCTCAACCGCTACCAGAAAGTGGTGCACGAAGACGTGGAACACAAGCCGCCGCTGGATATCCTCGCCGAACTGGCGGAGCTGGAGAAGGAGATCCAGCAGGGGATGGCCGAACTGGAGGCGATGCTAAGTTGAACCTCGCGATGACCCCACTCGAGCGAGTGGTCGAAGTTCGCGCTGGCGGCGGAGCCCCCCAGGACCAAGCCGCATTCACCGCAGTCGGCCACCCCTTCGTTCGGGCGGGCAGTCTGGTAAAACTCCTCGCGGGCCACGACGAGACCGATCTCGAAAAACTCGATCCCAAAGCTGCTGCCCAGTACGGGCTGACGCTCTTCCCGACAGGAACGGTCCTCTTCGCCAAGAGTGGAATGTCTGCAACAAAGGGACACGTCTACCGGCTGCGGCGTCCGTCCTACGTGGTGAATCACCTGGCAGCGCTGGTGCCGAGCGCGATGGTCGATGGTCGCTATTTGATGTACGCGTTGCGGGAGTTCTCTCCAACCAGGCTCATCAAAGACTCCGCCTATCCATCAATCCGTCTGGCTGACATTGCAGAAATGCGAATCCCCCTGCCACCGTTGGCGGAGCAGCGGCGGATTGCGGAAATCCTGGACCGGGCCGATGGGTTGCGTGCCAAGCGCCGGGCGGCATTGGCACAAATCTCTGGAATGACCAGTGTGGTCTTCACTTCGATGCTTGAACAGTGCGATGACCTGACGACAGGTACTCTGGACGACGTCGCCGATCTGCGCCGGGGACCGTTTGGTGGCGCGCTGAGGAAAGACATGTTTGCGCCCTCCGGGTACAAGGTCTACGAGCAGGGCCATGCGATTCGCGGGGAATTTAGGAGCGGCAGATATTTCATTGACGAGCAGAAGTTTGCTGCCATGCAATCCTTTGCCGTACGCGAAGGAGATCTGATCGTTAGCTGCTCGGGGACGATAGGCCGCGTTGCCGTAGTGCCACCTGACGCTCCTCCTGGAATCATCAATCAAGCCCTGCTCCGGGTGCGACCCAGAACCGACCTGGTCACCCCGGCGTTTCTCGGGCAAGTCTTGACTTCGCGGGCAATGAAGGCGGTCCTCTCGGGCGTGGCCCACGGGACCGGACTGCAGAACTTCCCGCCGATGGAGGTGGTTCGCTCTCTGGCGGTTCCGATACCACCGCTCCCGTGGCAAGGCATCCTCGGTGCCCGCCTTGCGGCCATGGATCGTCTACAGGGCTTGGCCACGACAAGCATGCGTGGGCTAGACGCACTCTTCGCGTCTCTTCAGCACCGGGCGTTTCGAGGCGAGCTGTGAGTAACTTCGGCTTCCTGTCCGGCGAATGGTCCGACATCCACGATGCCGCCACTCGCGCCGAAGTATCTGCAATCACCGACCCACGCACATCCTGTTTCTACGCCCGCCGCGCGATAGAACTCACGATCCACTGGTTGTACAAGGCTGACAGCAGCCTCCACCTTCCGTACCAGGACAACCTCAGCGCGCTGCTCCACGACCCGAGCTTCAAGAACGCGGTCCCGGAAGCAATCTTCAACAAGGCGCTCCTGATCTCACGCATTGGCAACCGCGCGGTCCACGACCATCGCACCATCCCCCAGTCGGCATCGATGGGCGCGGTCGAGGAGCTGTTCCACGTCAGCTACTGGCTGGCGCGCACCTACGCGCGGGCTGGCAAGCCCGACCCGAGCCTCGTGTTCGACCCGTCAACCATCCCGGCCGGCACCGCGACCACCGACGTATCTGCCGAGAAGCTGCAGGAGCTGGAAACCAAGCTCACGGAGCGCGACGAGAAGCCCTTGACGCTGCTCATCGGTCGGGAGAACCTCGACGCCGAACTGGTGCGGCTACGCGCTGAGGTTGCCGAGGCCAAGAAGGCGGCGGCCGCGCAGCACGACGCGCACAACTATTCCGAGGCGCAGACGCGCGATCTCTTCATCGACTTGCTACTCCACGAGGCGGGATGGCCACTCACGGAAACGCGCGATCGCGAGTATCCCGTCACAGGCATGCCCAACGCCAAGGGCGACGGGTTCGTGGACTACGTGCTCTGGGGGGACGACGGCAAGCCATTGGGCATTGTCGAGGCCAAGCGGACCAAGAAGGATCCGAATATCGGCAAGCGCCAGGCGGAGCTATACGCCGACTGCCTGGAGAGCGGGTTCGGACAGCGCCCCGTGATCTTCTACAGCAACGGTTACGACCACTGGTTGTGGGACGACGCGATGTATCCTCCCCGCGCGGTCCAGGGTTTCTACACGAAGGACGAACTGGCACTGCTGATTCAGCGGCGGACTACGCGCAAGAGGCTGTCCGTCGAGCCGATCAGTGACACGATCGTCGAGCGCTACTACCAGACGCGTTCAATCCGGCGGATTGCTGAGACCTTCGAGACCGACAAGCAGCGCAAGGCGCTCTTGGTGATGGCGACCGGTGCGGGCAAGACGCGCACAGTCATCGCGCTGGCCGATCTGCTGATGAGGTGCAACTGGGCCAAGAGGATTCTCTTTCTGGCGGACCGGGTTGCGTTAGTCAATCAAGCTGTGGGGGCTTTCAAGACCCACCTCCCCGAGTCGTCGCCGGTCAATCTGGTGACGGAGAAGACGGGCGACGGCCGGGTCTTCGTGTCGACGTACCCCACCATGATGGGGCTCATCAACGAGATGCATGACGGTCGGCGGCGGTTTGGCCCGGGCCACTTCGACCTGATCGTCATAGACGAGGCCCACAGGTCGGTGTACCAGAAGTACAGGGCGATCTTCGACTACTTCGACAGTCTGCTGGTCGGGCTCACCGCGACCCCAAAAGACGAGATCGATATCAACACTTACCAGTTGTTTGACCTGGAACGCGGCGTGCCCACCGATGCATACGATCTGGCCGAGGCTATCAAGGACGGGTTTCTGGTGCCGCCCTTGGCGGTGTCGGTGCCGATCAAGTTTCAGCGTGAGGGCGTCACCTACAAGGACCTGACAGCGGACGAGCAGGAGTTGTGGGACGCACTCGACTGGGACGAGGCCGAGCCCGTGCCCGACCGGGTCGAGGCCGCTGCGGTCAACGCGTGGTTCTTCAACGAGGACACCGTCGACAAGGTGCTCGCACATCTGATGACCAAGGGGCAGCGGGTCGCCGGCGGAGATCGCATCGGCAAGACGATCATCTTCGCCAAGAGCCAGGCTCATGCCGAATTCATCGTGAAGCGGTTCGACGAGAACTACCCGAAGCACAAGGGGGTTCTTGCACGGTCGATCTATCACGGCGTCACGTATGCGCAGTCGCTTATCGATGACTTTTCGATTCCCACCAAAGCACCGCACATCGCGGTGTCGGTAGACATGCTCGACACCGGCATCGACGTGCCCGACGTGATCAACCTGGTCTTCTTCAAGCCGGTGCGGTCGAAGACCAAGTTCTGGCAGATGGTGGGGCGGGGCACGCGCCTGCGGCCTGACCTGTTCGGGCCGGGCCAGAACAAGCAGAACTTCTTCATCTTTGATTACTGCGGAAACCTCGAGTTCTTCAGCATGGATCCGGCGACCGCCGAGGGACGGCTCGGCGAGCCTCTAAGCAAGAAGCTCTTCACCACCCGGCTCGATCTCATCGCGGAGCTGGATCGACAGGATCCACGGGCCGGTGATGCCGCCACGGTGCAGGACGCTCCGACGGTGGCGAGCGGGCTTCGGGACGACACCGCCCAGCTCCTGCATGGCGTGGTTGCCGGAATGAACGTTGACAACTTCGTGGTGCGCCCGAAGCGCGCGTATGTCGAGAAGTTCGCGCAGGCGACCGCGTGGATCGTCCTGGCGAAGACCGACCTTCAGGAACTCGCGTCCGAGGTGGCCGGCCTTCCCTCCGAGGTCGAGGCCGAGGAGGAGACGGCGAAGCGGTTCGACCTGCTCATGCTCAACCTCCAGCTTTCAGTGCTGCGCACCGAGCCACGGTTCCCAAAGCTGCGAGACCAGGTGATCACGATCGCGGCGCTGCTCGAAGAGCAGGCGGCCATTCCCCTTGTCAAAGCGCAGCTCGTTTTGCTCGAAGAGGTTCAGTCCGAGGAGTGGTGGCAGGACGTGACCGTGGTTATGCTGGAGACCGTGCGCAAGCGGCTGCGCTCACTGGTCCAGTTCATCGAGAAGCGCAAGCGCACCGTGCTCTACACCAACTTGGAGGACGAAATCGGGCCGGAAACTGAGTTCGATCTGCTCGGCGTAATGCCGCCGGAGTCGATGGAGCGGTTCCGTGAGAAGGCCCGGGCATTTCTTCGCTCGCACCTAGACAACATAGCCATCCACCGGCTGCGCATGAACAAGCCACTCACCCCAGCCGACCTCACGTCACTGGAGACTATGTTGGCCGAGAACGGCATCGGTGATGCTGACACCATCGCGAAAGCGACGGAGGACAGCCAGGGCCTCGGACTATTCGTGCGGTCACTGATTGGGCTGGATCGCGGAGCAGCCAAGGAGGCGTTCGCTCACTTCCTCTCGGGCCGGACGCTGACCGCGAATCAGATCGAGTTCGTGGACATGATCGTGGACCACCTCACCGGGAACGGCGTCATGAGTGCCGCCTTGCTGTACGAGTCGCCATTCACCGATTTGGCGCCGCAGGGCCCGGAGGGTTTGTTCTCGTCGGACGAGGTTGATCAGCTCGTGGCGGTGTTGGACCGGGTACGGGCTGCGGCGTTGGCTGCTTGAGGGGGACGCATCGGTGCGTAATAGGACGCCCTGCATTTCTGATATTTGAGGGGTAGGCAATCCGGTAGGGGAGCGCGACGCAATGGCAGGAGGTGGCTCTACAAGGCGCGCAGAGGCATCCGCGCGTCAGGATGGCAATAACCGACCTCCACAGCGCGTCCTCCTGGCACGATTGGGAGGGCACATGAAGGATTGCACTACCCCCAGGATTATCAGATTTCTAGAGGCTCCTACACGCGCTCCGCACCTACTGCGGCCTCGACCTGATCGACCAGCATTGTCGGGCACGGGCCAGTCGCAGCGAAACTGCCGCCTCTGCTCCGAAGGGCATCGCCGCCACCATCGCGCCGTCGAGCACCGTGGCCTGCGTTGCAGCTGGATCGCGGTTCGGCCGCGCAGCCATCGGGACCAGGCCCGCGATCTCATTGCCGGAATTGCCCACGAGAAGGCATTGGTTGGCGATGGCCAAGACGGCACTCGCCTCGTGGGCAGTACCGCCGCCCTGAATCTTGCCCTCGGTTGTCCAATGGAGATGTGGGTGCGCGCCGCAGTCAAAAAGTAAACACATCATCTGTCGAGTCACAGAGCACGAAAAGGATCTCTCGGTGAACCCGATGAGATCAGCGTATAGGAAACGACCGTTTTGTGTACGAATCGGGCGTTTACTCCGCGGCCATAGCGCCGGCTATGTGGGCACGGGCGGTAGGCCCAAGTCGTGTCGGATGACGCCCGAATCAGCCGTGCCATCCTTCTCCGCCTGTTGCAATGAGTTGTAGTCGGCGATATCGGTTGACGGATCGGATGAGGTGGCTATCGAGTTAGCTGCGGACTCCGCCGATGTGTCCGCTTTGATGAGCGCATCCACGTCCGCCTTCATCTCGGGCGGGAAGTTGATGGCAAACACGGCCTGAACAAACGCCTGCTCTGCGGTGTGGATCGCGCTGTAGCAGGTCTTCTCCTGGGCATTCGTGGTCAAAGTTGCAGGGCAGAATTTGTCTCCCGCCTGGCCCGGCGCCGCATTTAGCGTTGTCACAGCGGCCAGGTAGGCCGCCGCGGCTGCCTGTTTGACCGTGGGTGGCGGCTTCGGTGTAAGGGGGACGGCCGGTAGACCCACGTCGGTTCGGACGGTTGCGGCTGCTGCGATGCGAGTAGCCTCCGCGGTTTTGAGGGTAGAGGAATCGTTGTAGTCCGCATTAGGGTCGGATGCGGTACCAAGGGCGTTTTCAGCGGCGGCGCTTTGCGTGAGAGTCTTGGTGAGCGCGTCCACGTCCGCTTTCATCTCTGGCGGGAAGTGGATAGCCACGAGGGCGTTGATGAACGTCTGGTCGTCAGCCTTTAAGGCTGCGTAACACGCCTGGTATTGCGCTGCAGTTGGGGCATTGCCGTTGCAGAGCTTGGCCGCTGCAGCGGTACCATCGTTTGCCTTTGACGCCGCAGCCAGATACGCCGTGGCGGCTGCCTGTTTAACGGTTGGCGTCGGAGTGGGGGTTGCAGCAGCAGCCCCACATGCTCCGAGCAACAACGTAAGCGCGGCAGCGAGGGTGAGCCTAGTAGCGAGCATTAGTACATCCCCCTACTGCTTAGCGAAACTTAGCTTAGGGTCCACCCGCACAATGGTGGCGGGCCGGTGTCGCATCGACGTAGATCTCATTCTTGCTAAGTGCGCTTCGCGGGAAGCATAGCACCGAATCCCGAGCCTCTGAGAGGCCCAGAGCCACACAAGGGCAGTGTTATTAGCTGGTCAGAATGCTCAAGATCGGCGCCCCGATCGGAGGACGGCGAGGGCCGACCCACCGGGCGAGCTATGAGGGTCAGGTGCCACGGCACCAGGCCCACCACTACTTTGTGTAGGGTCACCCGCGAGCAGACTGCTGCGGTTTCGAGAGATCAGGGCCGTGTAATCCCAGAAATCGCCACGAAATAACGGTCGTGGTGAACATTCGCGACCCAGGCACCCCGGCCGCACATCAGCACCGGATCCGCACGACATCGACCGGGTAGTCGGAAGGGCACAGTGAGTGAGCATAGCGAACACAGTCGCGCTCGCCACCGCACCGCTCTGTGCCGCCGGCATGTGGACCGATCTGGACAGAACTGTAAGGCACTGCTGCGGGGACACTACCGCTGCTAGGTGAGGATGTGCCGAAATGTACGGCTAGCTATACGCCCGGATGTACGGGAGGGATGTACGCCGGGATGTACGCTCAGGTGGAATCACTTCCAGAACCGGGCAAAACGCCGACCAGAAGTCGGGCACGAGCATCGGCAACTACAGGACAACAGGGTCGTCGAGCACGGACGCAGGCAAGTGCACGCTAACTCCTTGTGGCGTTCTGGCTCCGGCCTTCCCTGAAGGACGCATATCTATACAGGGCTTCCCACGTGCGCCCATAACAATACCGCTCGTTTATGTTTAAGGAGCGGCTGCCCGTGGAACCCTAGAGGCATGAAGGTAATGGGCTACGTCCGTGTCAGCACCGATGACCAGGGCCGCAACGGATACGGCCTCGACGCCCAGCGTAGCGCCATCAGAGCCGAGTGTGACCGTCGCGGCTGGACTCTTCTGCGCATCGAGGAGGACGTGCGCTCGGGTGGAACTATGAAGCGTCGCCCAGGGCTGGGACGGGCAATCGCCTCATGTGACAGCAACGAGGCGCAGGCACTGGTAGCAGCTAAGGTGGACCGGCTGAGCCGTAGCGTCCATGACTTCGCCGGTCTAGTCGAGCGCGCACGTGCTGGCAGGTGGAATCTCGTCATTCTGGACCTGGGCGTGGACCTGAGCACGCCGATGGGCGAGGCTATGGCCTCTGTGGCGAGTACATTCGCTCAGCTAGAGCGGCGATTGATCAGTGCTCGGACCCGCGAAGGGCTAGCTGTCGCACGGACGCGCGGTGTCAGGCTCGGGCGCCCCGTTACACCGGTCACGGACGATGCACTGGCGCACATGCGCAGGCTGAGAGATGGAGGGCTGAGTTTCGCGGCAATCGCCGACGACCTAAACGCCAGCCCACAGCGATCGGCACTCGGCAAGCTGTGGTGGCCGGCGACTGTATCGCGCGCCTTGCGTTAGGTTAGTAATAGCCTGGCCTGTGAGGGGCTCACGCGCGAGGCTGGTCGAGGGAGGCTGGCTCTACAGCGTCGTTGATGCATAAAGACTTACTCATGTTGATTGTGGCCAAATCGGGGAAGAACTGCTCGCGCAGCCGTGAAACGTGTCGGAAGGCGTTGGCCCGTGGGGAGAGGCGAAGTGGCGAATGGGCGCTGCCGGCAAGCGCCGGTTGGTGCCTTACCGCGCAGTCCGCGGGCGCCTGTCACCGAGTGCGAGGATTGCGGCGGCAACGCAGCAGAGCGATGCCACGTCAACGAGGGCCAAGCCGACCCCGATGCTTGCGCCCGCGATTCCCGAGAGATTGACGGTGTCAACCACACCCACGGCTGTGCCCGCAAGTCCGGCCAGCAGGGCACAGATCGCTGCCCACTTATGGGAGAACAGGAAGGCTAATGCGGCGACGACGAGGCCGCAGATCAGAGTGATGGCGCCGTCCCCTGAGGTTGCGCTGACAGAGATCCCGAACGGCCCACTCGCCCACGGCAGCAGCGAGCCGAACACGACGAGGGCGGCGGCAGCCCATGCAAACCACTGGCTCCGCCCGACAGCCCGCGGCGACGCTGTAACGGTGGGAGCGGGCGCGGCTGCAGGTGGCGGGGGTGGCGGGGGTGGCAAGGATGGCGGGGCTGGGTACTGCATCGCGAGGTAGCCTAGCGCAGCCGCGGGGCCTCTGCGGGTGCCCGTGCCGAGGTTCCCGAAGGAGGCGCCGGCTCCGGGCAATCAACCTGCGGCGCCATCACGGAGTCACGATTCCGACAAAGGGACATGTGTGCGCCGGTTGCGGTACAGGTTGGCACTTGTTCCGCGGGTTGACTGAGGCGAAAGCGTTGCTGTATAAGGGCGTAATCGTGCTGATTACCGACAAGCACGACCAGAACGGGAACCTCGTGCGCGTGAGGTTGGTCGACAGGTGTTGGCTGGGCAGCTGACGAGGTGTCGATTTCAGCCGACCTGGATGTTGCTGGTGCTGGCAGACCAGGAGCACTTCCCCGCGTCGTCGCAGGTAGCGGGGAAGCCAGCACGCCACTTCATCGGCGCCGGGTCGGCGGTCTGGCAGCCTCGTTGGCAAACGGCCGTGTAGTCGACGGAGCAGGAGTAGTTCTGCGTTCCAGCAGACTGCGTACAGTCGGCGGCTGTGATGGTGATGGTCCAGACGATGCCCTGCGCCACCAGGGCTTGCTCCATGACCGGCCCTTCCTCAGCCTGGAGCCGGCTCGCGATCGACGCGGAGTGGTCGCTTCCACTACCGCCGTGCGCCAAGGCGATTACCACGACGATCACGACGGCGGCTAGCTGGGCGGCGACGATGCCTGTCCAGACCAACTTTGCAGTCTTTGAAATACGCGTCGAGTACCAAGCAAATATCAGCGAGAAGGGGCCGAGAAAGAACCATGTCCAAAAGACGCCAGCATTCTTCAGCCCACGCTGCGCATGAGGCGGCGGCAAAAGAGCCTGTCCTGCGTAGGGCGTATGCGCAGCCAAGGACTGAGGGTTCACCCACTTCGACCCGTCCCACCATTGAGAGCCGTCGGGGCTCCGCACGGCATCTGCAGGAATCGGTTCAGCGACCGGCCGCCAGCTGTGGCCGTCCCACCATTGAGAGCCGTCGGGGCTCCGCACGGCATCTGCAGGAATCAGCTGTTCTGTACGGGGCACCGTTTCCGGCTGCGCCTCCGGACGCAGTCCCTGAGCCCGGCCTGTTTCGGTCCCCGCCGCTTGATCGAGCATGCGCATAGCCGATGTCCCGATTGCCGTGCCGGCGTTGTCGGCGAGGAGCGCAGCCGCTGTGCTCCCTCTCGATGAGTACCCATTCCAACGGTGGCACCGGGGACACTTCCAGTGGCGGTCGTCGCCGGTGGCCACGATCGAGGGGGTCTTGCACTCCTCGCACCGTAGGAAGAGCCATTCCACGCCGCACGAAGCACATGCGTAGTACGTGGCCCGGTCCTCTACGGAATTGGCGGCCCCGCACTTCGGGCAGGCGAGAGTGGTCCTCACGTCCTCATCTCATGGCCTGACTACTGCCAGCAGAAAGGTTACAAATAGTCCGAGCATGAGTACCAGTGATATGAGACACGGAAGCCCACAACATGCCTGCGTAGCTACTCCTCTTTTCCAGCCGCCTTTGTAACTCATCGCTCGTCCTCTGGTGTAGCGTCCCATTTGGTGGGGTTCTTTGAGGATGTCAGATCCCCTGTAGCGCCCACCCAGTATGAGGACGGTGGGGCGCTTGCAGGGCACGCAACTCCCATCGAGTGGCCCGTCCGCACTTGTACAGGCGCTCAGTCATTCCCACAGGCTCCGATCTGGTAGCGGCCTACTAGCGGCGGTGGTCATCCACGAAGCATCGAGGGCGCGCAATGGGCGGCGGCCTCTGCAACCTCGTCGGCACGGGCTGCAGCGTACTCAGCGTCGCGCACCTTCACACGCTCGACTTCGGCAGCGTCGGCAGCAGCCCGGCGCACGGCAGTGGCCGCCATCACACGCTGGCACCCCGGCGACGTACACCCTTCGCCGCGCATCGGACAGTGCATGAATCGATGCGGCAACACCTCGACGGCAGGAGCGAGACTGTCGGCGATGCTAATCCAGAATGCACAGTCAGCGCCGAGGGCGAAGACAGCATTGCACTGCGCCATGCTCACCGTCATCCATGTTGGACATTGTCCTTCACCAGCATGTCGGCGAAGGTGCTCCCACTGCGCCACACTGACCCAAGCGAGGCTGCGGTCTTCGCCTTTGTAGGTGCTACTCCTGCAGACGGCGCAGAAATTGAACTGCACACCGATCCGAGCAGCACGGTCGCACCACGGGCAAGTTTCTGGCAGAGGCGGGCAGTCGCCAGCGACTTTCACCGTATCAGCATGGCCTCTAGCATCGTTAGACCTGCTCACTGGTTCGCAGGTAACGGTACGTACATCGTCGCTAGCGACGTGAACACTACTAGCATCTTCTGGGCTAACTACGTTGAACACATGCCGCGTTACAGTGCTAGTAACATGATCAGCACGAACCAATGCTATACGGGTGCCCACTTTCGCGACCACTGTATCGATGGCATCGCCAGTCTGACGTGCACGGTACCGTAGGTAGCGCAGCAGGCTGCGGATGTCATCGGATAACTTCCACTCGGTCTGTACCTTCGTGCCGATCCTGCCGTTCCACTTTGGACTTGCGTCGGGCTGCGTAATGAATCCTAACTTGACAGCGCGCTGCAGTGACAGTGCACCAGAGCGATCCCACGTTGCGCCCGATGCTGTCGCCCACTCTTGGTGACCGGCCTTTGCGTACTGTCGGCCATTGAACCAGTCGATCAATCGTTCGCCGAGCGTAATATCGCGATCAACTTGATCAGCGTGGATGCCACGACCGGAGTACAGTTCTGCAGGTATCATGGTGCCTGCTCAGTGCTGCGATTGTCGGGCGACTCCATGGGGAACTCCCTTCGTTGGACCGTGAAAGATAGACCCTATTCGGAATTTAGTTCGGTGGGGGCTGACTAAGCTCAGGTGATGCAACCTAGTCAGCGCGCCCAACCATCTTCCAGCGAGGTCCAGTCGCTATACCTCTATGATACACCCCTCTAACAAGTGGAGCCAAGGGTCAGGAGTTTAGCGGCGCGGACCTTGACGATACGCTGCCCGGTGCGCGGCTTTCGGCAGCACTGTGTCACCACGTAGCACCGTTGCCACACCGTACTTCTTCCATGCCAGGAACTCCGCGTATGGCGCGGTCAACTCTTCCCGCTCATGATCGGCGGCCATCCATGCCAGGAACTCCGCGTGCTCTGCCGCGCGCTCTGGTGCGTGCTGCTCGGCCTGCTCCCGTCGTGCTCGCTCCCACTCGACGGCAGCCACACTTGGCGGTAGCGCTGCCAATCGTTTCAGGATTGGCTCCCGGGTGCGCTCCAGTTCAGCGTCGATGAAGTCGCCGACATAATCTGTGCCACCTTCCTGGGCATCGTCCCACTCGGCCCTGGCACGTTCCACGACCCGGCTGTGACTGTCCGCCAGGATGTGGTGTACGTAGGCGCCGCTGATGCCGAGCGCCCGGGCGACCTTGGGTTCGGACCATAGGGTGTCGTCCGCGCCGTAGTACGCGCCCATCACCTTGTTGACCAAGGCGGTGGTCCGGGCCTTCTGGGCAGGGGAAGCGCTCATGCCTCTAGTCTACCAGCCTCTAACAAGTCCTAAACATACGCTGGACGTTCTGTATTCCCGGTGCCCAGGAGCACTTGTTAGAGGTACGTACAATAGTCATATGAGGTCAGTACCGTCACCCAGGAGGCGCCCATGTCGTGCCCAGCAGGCACTTAGACCCGACCCGACCGCATCACTTCGTGATGCTAAACCCGATGAGAGGTCACCCGACATGAACGACAACGACACCTACACCATCCCGCCGCTTGCGGACGGTACACCGGACTGGGCAAGGGTCAATGCGTTTCTAGCGAAGATTCCCGAACTCGAAGCGCAGATCCGAGCAGCCGCAGCAGATGCGCGCGACCGAGCCATGGACGCACAACAGATCGCCAAGTGGAACGAGTTCGGCGTCACTGACGAACGACCGTCATGACCTACACTATCCGCGATGCGTTCGACCTGACAGCAGACGAACTACGGATCTATCTGACCATTGATACAGACGATGGCCCGCTTGTCCATGATTTCGCGACGATGGGCGACAGGCTAGACTGCAACGATGGATGTGCAGCATGCGCGTTCAACAATGATCTAGATGAGCGCACCGGCACCGACGATCATCCAATGACACCACGTCAAAACCTCATCGCCGGACTGAAGTACGACAACCCTGATGACGTGATCATCAACGTCGAGCCAAGTAGCGAGCAATATATTTGGATTGTCACCACTGACAAGGACAAGGCATACGTCGTATCTATCCCAGACGAAGCTATCCCTGCCGGGCGACCGTCATGAATGCCACAGCAGTACAGTCGTTGCAATGCTGGAGCATTAGTGAAGTGGCCGCGCGACTTGGCGTCAACGTCCGCACTGTCAACAGGCTCATCGCGAGCGGCGAACTGGCAGTACTCCCGATCCGCGGGCGCACCGTCGTGACAGAACAGGCGCTGATCGACTATCAGCGATTCAATGAAGTAAGGCGCACGCCGCGCAAGAGGACATCATGACCACAGGCTACGCCGTCGAGCAAAGATCAATGCCAGAGTATGCCGATTGGTTCGACATGATCCGTTCGTGCTACGACCCAACGTACAGCGGATACTTGAACAGCGGAGCCGATCCGGCAGTTCCAGATGACATTGCAGCACTACTCGCTGATCCAAACAGTCGGCCGGTGAGGATCGACCTGCGCTACGTGCCGCCGGAGATGCACGACAAGGCGCTGGAGAACATCCGTCGCCACAACAAGCCGCTGCCGCTGCCATGACACAGCAAGCCAACGGTACGAAAAGGCCATCACGCACCGTTCTACGAAATGCCGCAGAGCAGGTAATTGTCGACCATGCTGGCGATGTGATTAGGCTATTTCGTGAGGCAGAGCACTACGATGCGTTTATTGATTCGCTCGAACGGCTCGATGCGGCAGTCGAAATGCGGGCAGTGCTATAGCGATGATGACACCACGGCTTCACAAGTGCGGAGCGGTGACACGTCGCCATGCAGATGGGTCTTGTGTGCCGTGCACGCCTACACCGCCGCGTACCTTGATCGGCTGGTCATGGAACGTTGGAGCGGCCCACCGCCGACACCAGGGGATGAGTACATCCTCACCATGACAAACCGTCAGTGGAAGGCTAGGTTCGGCCACTTCGAGGACTGGCGCATCCACCACTGACAAACGAAACCCGCCAGGGACGTGCCCTGGAGGGCCGCGAGGGGCCGAGCGTGGGGAAGTGCCTACACGTATAGATTCTGTGCCAGGTGGCCCGTCATACGGTCGTCGGACGTCTTGTCGTAGTGGCATGGCGGACAGAGCAGCCGGTAATTTTCGACGAGGCCGTTGTTGATGTCCCGCACCGCGTCCAACGTTGCCCGGCGGCCCGTCGCCCGGCGGTAGCCTGCCCGGCCGCCCGTGACGTGATCGATCGCGTACATCCACCCGGCGTGACCGCACCACAGCCCGCGCGCGATCAGGATGGCCTCGGCTGCAGCGCGGCGCTTGGTGTACGTGGTCATGCGTAGAGGTTCTGCGCCTGAGCGGCGCCGACCTCATCGTCGCTGGGCATGTAGTGATCGTAGTGGTTCAAGGTCACGACACTGCTACTGTGCCCCAGCATTCTGCTGACGGTGCGGAGCGGGACGTGATCACCGAGCGCCAGTGTCGCAAAGGTGTGGCGCAAGGAATACAAAGTGACAGTAGCCGGAAGCCCGGCAGCCTTGACCAGTGGCCGGAAGTGATCACGGGCGATGTTCGTCGCGCCGATCGGGTTACCATGCCGGTCGCCGAACAGCAGAGCGCTATCCGGCTGATCGCCACGCAAGACCGTCAACGCCTCGACGGCGATCGGTGCCAGTGTGATTGTCCGCCGACTGCCCTTGGTCTTCGGTGTGCTGATTTCCCAGCCGTGATGTCCGCGTACGACGTTGCCACGTACCGTCACCGTACTGCGCTCAGCATCGATATCGGACCAGTGGAGCGCCATGTACTCACCGGGCCGCATGCCGGTGGTCAGTGCCAGGACCAGCAGCGCCTCGTACTCGGTGCCCTTGGCAACGTCCAGCAGCTTGCGAGCCTGCGCCCGCGTCAGGGGAACATTTTCCGCGTGATCATTCTTCGGCCTGCGGTCGCCCTTGTGGATCGGGTTGACGGCCAGGAGCTTGCGACTGACTGCGTCTTTCAGTGCACCACCTAGCACTACGTGCACATGACGGCGTGTCGTCGCGCCGAGTGGACGGTGTCCGTTACCACGCGCGAGTATGGAGTGAAGGTCGGCGATATCCTGCTCCGTCAGGCTCGCCAGCTTGTGGCCGCCCAGGTGAGGCACCACGTGGAGGCGGAGTAGCTGAGCGTACCGTCGCGAGGTCTGTGGCTTCAGTAGCGTGTGCTGCTCCGCGAGCCAGCCGTCGATGTACTCCGCGAGCGTCCCGCTGGCGACCAGGGTGACGGCGTGGGCCGCCAGGTCTGCCTTGTGGTTCGCCTCCGCCTGCGTCGTGCCGTAGAAGACGCGCTTCTTCCCGTCAATCGTCCGCTTGACGACCCACTGCCCGCGAGCGTTGACGTAGCCTCCGCCGCGCCTCTTCTGTCTTACCATGCCTAGACCCTTCCAACGCTCTGGCGTGAGGAGGGCATCGTATCACGTTCGGGGCATACGATGGGCATCACAGGGGCATACACAGCGGGACGACGGGCTCGAAAAGGTCGATTCTGAACTCAGGGCGACGTAGCCAAGTGGTAAGGCAGAGGTCTGCAAAACCTCCATCGTGGGTTCGATTCCCACCGTCGCCTCTCTCGCCCCAGGCGGGTGCTGAGCGTCAGTCGGTGTGCACGTCGGCGGCCGGCGCGGAGGCCGCGGAGCGCGCGTCCTCGGGCTCGGGCGGCAGGACGAACCCGACGTCCAGCGCCTCGGCGAGGGAGCGCAGCCTGGCGTAGAAACCGGCCGTGTGCGGCGACCGCGCCAGGCGCAGGCCGGCGAAGTCGAAGTGGTGCACCCACTCATGGAGAAGGGTGTTGAGGAAGACCTTCGGCGTGATCACCTGCTGGCGGACCGCGGTGCGGTGGTAGATGCGGATGCGGGCCTCGCTGACCGTCCCGCCGGCGAGCTTGCAGCGGTAGTACCCGTACGTCTTGCTGCGCAGACGGCGGCCGTCGTGCTCGTGAACCTGGGGGCGGTCGGCGATCACCAGAGCGCAGGCGGGCAGACCGGCGAGCTCGTCGAGCGTGTCGAGGAGCATCTGCCCGAGCCTGCGGCGCTCCACCGCCTCATCGGAAGCGTCGAGGATGCTCAGCACCAGGCCTCGGGCAACCACGTCCGGCGACACCGGCAGGCCGTTGCGCGCCTGGCTGCGGAGGTAGGTGGCGTCGGGGCGGCTGCGGCGACCGAACATCTGCTCGCCGAGTCTAGGCCGATGCGGAGTGCCGGCGGGCGCGGCGCGTTACCCTCTGCTCCGCCCCCGTGGCCCAATTGGCAGAGGCGGCCGGCTTAAACCCGGCTCCGGTGTCGGTTCGACCCCGACCGGGGGCAGCGTCCTGTCTCCGGGCCTACCAGCAGGACCCAGCGTCGGTCTGGAGCATCAGCGCGGTGGGCGAGAAGGCTCCCTGGGAGCCCGCCGCCGCCTCGATCGCCCCGGCGCCGTCGGAGGCGTTCGCCTGCCAGCGGAGCTGGATCGAGTACGTGGTTCCGGGTGTGAGCAGCACCGTTGTCTCCAGGAAGGCGGCATTCGGCGAGTACGCGGCCGCCCGGCCTCCCGACTCCCTCCACGCGGCGACGCCCGGGATCCCCGTCCCCGACGGCGTCACCAGCACGGCGATGTCCTGGTTGTCACCGCGGTGCTCCGTCCAGAGGTCGGCATTGGCGCTGACGGTTGCGGCGCACGTCGAAGTCGCCGACCCGACCACGGTCAGGGTTCTGGAGTCGAGGGCCGTCCAGGCGTCGCCCCGCGGCGGGACCCGCGAGTACTGCTGCTGACTGAAGGACGCGGTCACCGCTGCTGCTCCCGCGGGCCGGGTGATGGCGGTCAGGCTGGTGGGGGAGAAGCTCCCATTGGTCGGGCCGGCCCCTGCGACGATGGTGCCACCGCCGGGCCGGTTGGCCTTCCAGACGAGGGCGACGTCGTAGCTGACGTTGGCGGCGGCGTGCAGCAGCGTCTGGACGAACGCCGCGTTCGGGGAGTAGGTACCCGCGAGGCCCCCGGATTCCTTCCAGGCGACCAGCGTCCCGTTGACCATGATGCCGATGTCCTGGTTGAAGCCCGCCGTCTCGGTCCAGAGGTCGGCGTTGCCGCTGAGGATGACGTCCGCCGGCGCCGCCGCCGCGGGGATCGTCAGGCGAAGCCGTCCGTCCATCGCCTGCCAGGCGCTGGCCGTGCCGGCGGCCATGGTCGGCTGGGTGTCCGTGACCGTCGCGGTCGCGACCACCGTCCCAACCGCCGGTTGGCGCACCGCCAACCGGGTGGGGGAGAAGTCAGCCGAGATGGGGCCGGCGCCGGCCCAGATGGCGGCTCCCGCGGGGCGGGCATCGATGTTGGCCTTCCACACCAGTGTCACCGTGTACGTCTCCCCAGCCACGGCGTTCACCGTCGTCTGCACGAATGCGGCGTTGGGCGAGAAGGTGCCGGCGAAACCGCCCGACTCCTTCCAGGCGACCACGGTCTGGTTGACCATGATCCCGATGTCCTGGTTGAACCCCGCGGTCTCCGTCCAGAGGTCGGCGTTGGCGGTGATGATCATGGGCCCGGACTGGGCTGCGGTAGTGCTCACCGTGAGGGCGGACGCATCGATCGGCTGCCATGTGAGCCCATCGCTCGGCGGCCAGAGCCGGTACTGCGCGGTGCTGACCGCGACGCCGTCGGCGAGCACCGTTGCGGTGGCGTGCGCAATCGTGGAGTCGCTGCGGGTGAGCGTCACCGTGAGGACGGCGGGTCCCCGCGACGGGCCCTGGTACGAGATCGCCAGCGTGCACGAGCCGGACACTGGCAACCTTGCCCCGAGACACCCCCCATTCGCCGGGTTGGTGACCGAAAAGGCCGTGGCGTTGCTGCCGCTGAGCGCGACGCTGTCGACGTGCGGCGACTCGAAGCCGTCGTTGGTGAGCGTCAGCGACCGTGTCCCGGTCTGGCCGAACTCGAGTGTGGACGGGGAGAGCGCGGGCCGGGACATCGGCGCCGGGGGCCCGTTGGGCGTGCCCATCCCGGTGGGCCCGTCATAGCCGGCGCTCGCGTTGCAGAAGTACGCGGAGGAGCAGTCCGATGGGACGACCGCGCTGCTGCCCGACGCGGGGTCGTTCAGGGAGGCCCCCGGCGCGTACCAGGGCTGGCCGCCGGCGCCGTCGCCCTCGCCGCCGGCCAGCGCGTCCATCCCGGCCACCAGCGGTGCTGACAGACTGGTGCCGCCGAACACCTGCCAGCCACCCTGGAAGTACACGGCGAGACCCGTGGCCGGGTCGGCGACCGCGGAGACGTCGGCGACCATCCGATTGGGACAGCCCGGGTCGTGCTGCCACGCCGGTTTGGGCTCATTGCTGCTGCAGCCGCTGCCCGTCGCCGACCCGTGAATGTATGCCCACGCGGTCTCCCGCCAGCCGCGCGCGGTGGAGGAGTCGCGGGACAGAGACGTCCCCCCGACCGCGGTGACGAACGGGGAGGATGCCGGGAAGGACGGCGCCCCGGCGACCGGGCAGGTTGTGGCTAGATTCACCTGGTTGGGGTTGTCGCTCGACATGAATCCGCCGTCTCCCGATGAGACCGTGATCGGCAATCGCGGGCGGTTGAGCGCGGAGTCCCACCCCGACTGATCCGTACCAGGGCCCTCGCACGCGCCGAAGCTCAGGCTGAGCTCGGTGGCGCCCAGGCTGACGGCCTCGTCGAACGCGGCGATCAACGAGGCATCGCCGTCGTCATTGGCCTCGACGAGCAGGATGTGGCAGAGCGGGCATGCCGCTGATACCGCCTCGACGTCAAGATCGATCTCCTCGGGCCAGCCCCCGGTGCCCGGCGCCGGGTAGGTGGTACCGCCCTGCTGGTCGACCTTGCGAAAGCAGCCGCTGGCCGGGGTGCACGCGGGCAGTCCCCAGTTCGCGCGGTAGGCGGCGAGGTCGCTGCTGACACTCGCGTTGTCGAAGGCGTCCACGACCGCCACCGTCTGGCCGCTTCCCGCTCCGACGGGCAGGTTGTACGCGGCCGCGATGTCGGCAGGGCCATACCCACGCGACGGCCCCGCCGCCAAGGCGGCACCGGGACGCTGCGAGAGTCGCCGGCCTCCGATCGTCTGGGCCCGCACCAGGCAGGCGCGGTGGCCCGCCAGCGGCGCGGCGCACAGCCCGGTGCTCGAGACCGCCCCGGCCGGCGGTGCGGACGTCGCCGCCGCGCTGACGGGTGCGATCGCGACGAGGCCGGCCGCCGCCATCGAGGCGGCCAGAAGGAGGGTCAGCACACGGAAGGGCGGACGGAGCATCTGGCGGTCACTGTCAGCCACCGCCCGGGCGCTCATGGGGCGGGCGCCCACTTCGTCACCGTGCCGTCATCCGGCCGTGCGACGAGGGCTCCCACACGGCTCATCCCGACGCGGCGACGGGCGAGGTGCAGAAGGCGCAGCGACGAGCGGCACGTGGGATATTGCTCAGGCATTCGGGGCACTCGCGCGTGGTTGACGCGTCCGGCGGAGCGGCACGCCGCCCCTCGAGCTTCTGCATGGGCAGCACCAGGCCGAAGTACACCGCCGCGGCGACGACCACGAAGGCGATGAGCAGGCTGACGAAATCCCCGTAGCGGAAGGTTCCGTGCCCGATGGTGAAGGTGGAGCCGGAGAGGTCCTGGCCACTGCCGGGGATGGCGATGAGAGGATTGATGATGTCCTTCACGAAACCCTGAACGAGCAGTCCAAAGGCGCCGCCGATGACAAAGGCGACGGCCAGCCCGACGACGTTGCCCCGCAGGATGAACTCTCTGAAACCTTTCACCACGATCCTCCGCTGGTCATGCGCCGCCACCAGGGCGGCGTCCACAGGGTGGCCGGGCCCTCGGTGCGCTGTCAAACACAGGTGGCGGGCTGGGACGTTCGCGGTACCCTGCGCGAACCCCACGATGGCCCCTGAGAAGCGAGTTCCACGACGCGGCATGGGCCGTCCGCGTGCCCACCGTGCCATCGACGCCACGGTGATGTGGCGCCTCGGTGCCGCGCACTACGACACGTCATCGACGGCGGCGAGCGAGTCGGTGGTGCCACGGCAGTTCTGGGACGACTCCGCGGTGCGCAACCCAGCCGCCGTGTCGGTGGCGGGAAGCTGGCAGCACCGGGACGGCACCGAGTTGCGCCTCGAGGCCCCGAGCGCTGGCCCCGGCGGTCACCCGGGCGCCGGCAAGCTGATCGCGACGGCACGGCTCGCGCCGAGGGCGGCGCCGGATGCGCCGATGGTCCTGATCGTGCACGGCTACGCGGTCCCGATCCCCTTCTGGGACGCGCTCCAAGCCCGCAGCCTGCGTCGCCGAGGCGCCCACACCATGCTCATCGACCTGCCATTTCACCTCCGCCGGCGGATGCCCGGGCGGCACAGTGGTGACGGGTTCTTCGGGACCGACCCGGCACGGATCCGCGCCACCGTCCGCCAGTCGGTGGAGGACGCGGCCGCGCTGGTGGCCTGGGCACGGCGCGAGGTGACGCCCTCGGTGGCGGTCCTCGGCGTCAGCCTCGGTGGGCTCGTCGCGACGCTGCTCGCCGCCGAGATCGAGCTGGACGCTGCGGTGGCGGTGGCGCCCTTCTGCGACGCGCCGGCGACACTCATCGAGCGCATGCCCCGCAACGCGAGGCGGCGGATCGGCCTCAGCGCGACCAGCGGCGGCGCCTGGGGGGCGGACCCGGCGGCCGCCCGCGCCCTTCTCGACGAGGCCCTGGCGCCGATCGTCCCCCGCAACCTGGTGCCGCGCACGTCGCCGGCGCGGATCACGCTGGTGCGCCCCGAGCTGGACATGATCGTCGGACCGGAGCCGATCGCCGAGTTGGCGGCCACGTGGGGCACCGACCTGTGGGACTACCCATTCGGCCACATCACCGTGATGAACGCCCCGCACATCGGGTCGAGGATCCGCGACCGGCTCCTCGAGCGGCGCCGTGATCACGGTCACGAGCCCGCCGCCCTGGTCCCGGCGGCGGTGTGAGCGGCCGCGCGTTGAGGCCAGACCTGGCGCTAACCGCCGCGAGACCGGTGCTCCGACCCCCGCTGCTATCCTCGCCCCGATGAGCGACACCCGCCCGATCGGGGTCTTCGATTCCGGCGTCGGCGGCCTGACCGTGCTGCAGCAGATGCACAGCCTGCTTCCCGGCGAAAAGCTCATCTACCTCGCCGACCTGGCCCACTTTCCCTACGGTCCGCGCTACCAGCACGAGGTCCGGGATTTCGCCCTGCGCATCATCGATCACCTCGTCGGGCTCGACACCAAGCTGGTGGTGGTCGCCTGCAACACGGCCACCGCCGCCGCGCTTGGCGCCGCCCGCGAGCGCTTCGACGTTCCGCTGGTCGGTGTCATCGCCCCCGGTGCGCAGGCCGCCGTCGAGGCCACTCGCAACGGCCGCGTCGCCGTCATCAGCACCGAGGGCACCCGCGCCAGCGCGGAGTACGTGCACGCCATCAAGGAGGCAAACCCGGGAGTCGGGGTACTCGGCCTGGCCGCGCCCGACCTGGTCGACATCGTCGAGGCCGGGGATGCCGAGGGTGCGCGTGCACAGGCGATCATCGCGGGAATCCTCGACGAGGTCACCGGCTGGGGAGCGGACACCCTCGTGCTGGGATGCACCCACTATCCCCTGCTCCGCCCGGCGATCCACCGCGGCCTCGCCGGCCGGCCGATGACGGTGATCGACAGCGCCGAGACCACGGCGGAGCGGGTGGCGCGAATCCTCGCCGTCAACCGACTCGGCGCCGGCGATCGGACGTCGACGCCGCCCGACCTGCTGGTCACCGCGGCCCCGCGGCGGTTCGCCGCGACCGCGGAGCTCCTCTTCGGGGAGGCGCTGCCCGAGCCGACGGTGGTGCCGCTCTGGGACACCGCGGCCACCGGGGCTGCCTCGTGAGCGTCGTCGTCGACGAGCTTCTCGCGCCCATCGCACCCGACCTCGTCGAGTTCGAGCGGCGGCTGGTGGCGTCCGTCGCCGCCGACCTCGGCCCCATGGCCGATGCGATGGAGCACATCGTCCGCGCCGGCGGCAAGCGGCTGCGACCCGCCCTGGTGCTGCTCAGCGCGGGCCTCGGTGACGCCGACCGCGACCACGCCTTCAACCTGGCGATGGGCATCGAGTTCATCCATACCGCGACGCTGGTGCACGACGACCTCATCGACAACGCGCGAACCCGTCGCGGCATCACCACCATCCACGAGACCGTCGGCGCCAACCCCGCGATCATCATCGGCGACTACTACTTTGCCAAGGGCGCCAACCTGCTGGCATCGATCGGTGAGCCGAACATCGACCTCGCGATCAGCAGCACGGTGATGACCATCTCGATGGGTGAGTTGCTCCAGCTCACCAGCCACCGTGATTATGACCAGACCCTCGAGGAGTACCACCGCAAGATCGCTCGCAAGACGGCGGCGCTGCTGGAGACGTGCTGCTACTGCGGTGCCGTCGTCGCCCACCTCGACGACGGCCGCACCGAGTCGCTGCGGCAGTACGGGTACCTGCTCGGCATGGCCTTCCAGATCGCCGATGACGTGCTCGATTACACGGCCACCGCTGCGGAGATCGGCAAGCCGGTGGGCGCCGACCTGCGCCAGGGGACGGTGACCCTGCCGCTGATGCTGGCGCTGCAGGAGGCCGTCACCGGGCCGAGGCTGCGGGCGGTGCTCGCCAAAGAACAGATGACCGACGCCGACTACGACGAGGTCGTTGCCCTGGTGCGACACTCCGGCGCCATCGACCGCACCGAGGCGCAGGCACACGACTTCGCGATGCGTGCCCGCGCCAAACTGGGCACGTTCGATCCCTCTCCCGCCCGCAGCACGCTGGAGCGTGTCTGCGACTACGTGGTGCAGCGCCGCACCTGATCACAGCACCGCCGGGCTGGTACGGTCAGACCGTGTGGTCTAGCCGTCCTCGGCCAGCGCGCCGACGCGCACCAGCTGGCGGCGGAATGTCAGCGCCCAGACGGCGAGCACCACCGCGGCGACGCACAGCCCCGCGGCCTCGATGAGCGTGGCTGCAAGCGAGCCGCGGGCGAGGCGGTCCCCCGACAGCGCCGCGACGACATACCGCGCCGACCGTCCGGTGTCGACCAGCGCGATGACCGACAGCACCACGAGCGCCACGCGCACGACGGTGTACTCGCGCAGCAGGCCGGCGCGCATCTGCGCAGCGTTCAGGCTCTCCACCGGCGCCCGCCCCGCGGGAGGCTCCGGCGGGCCGCGGCGAAGGCGCAGCAGTGCTACCAGGAAGAAGAACGCGGCCGCCCACCCCGCCCAGGCGGTGGCCGCCGTCGAGCCGTGCGCGAGGAACATGGTCAGCCGGCCGCCCCCGGTCTCGGCGGCGAAATGGGCCTGGATTGCCAGGCCGGCGGAGCCGGCCACGCCCGCGACGATGGCGATGGTGATCACCGTCGCGACACGTGGCGCGGCCGCGAGCCGATTGAGGAAGAACAGCTCGGCGGCCGGTCGCAAGCGCACGGGACTGCCGCGGTCCGCCATCACATGGCATTGTAGGCCCGAATCCCGATGAGCAGAACACGTGCCCACACCCACTCCCTGCGCGTGCTCACGTACAACATCCTGCTCGGTGGCGCTCGCCGCGAAGAGCACATCAGCGCGGTGCTGCGCCGTGCGGATGCGGATGTGATCGCATTGCAGGAGGTGAGCAACCCCGAGTTTGCCACCCGGCTGGCGCGCGAGCTGCACATGGAACTGCTCATCGGCGCGGCAAGCGACGGAACCGGCCTCAACATCGCCATCCTGTCGCGACTGGCGGTGCGCCGCTGGCACAACCAGACGCACCGCGGCCGGATGCTGCGCAGCCACCTCGAGGCCGACGTGGCGACCGGGGGCGCCCGCGTCCCGGAGTTGCGCATCCACGCGGTCCACCTTGCGGCTCGTTTCGGCGAGCGCAACAAGGGGGAGGCGCGGCGGCTGAGGGAGCTGGCGGCGCTGCTCGGCGACATCGGCGACGCGTCCGGAACCGCACACCTGGTCGCCGGTGACTTCAACGGCCTGGCACCCGGTGACCACCTGGAGGCCACCGCCTTCTTCGCACGCATGGCGGAGCTGCGCAAGGCGCGGGCCCTGGTCCGTCATCCCAGCGGCCTCGTCGGTCCGCGCCCTGCCCATTCCGCGGATGCCGAGCGCGAGATCGAGGAGGCATGGCTGGCCGCCGGCGTCGATCCCCGTCTCGACGTCGGCATCCCGGTGCTGCCCTTCCCGGTGTACCCGCTGACCGCGCTCCTCCCGCGCAGTGCCGCCGTCGACCGGCTGCTCGGACGCACCATCCCGCGCGCCACGGTCGCGCGCATGCTCGAGGCGGGCTACATCGACAGCTTCCGCCGCCTCCACCCTCGGGCCACCGGGTACACCTGCGCCACCTGGATGCCGGCGGCACGAGTCGACTACGTCTTCGCCGACCCGGTGCTGGCCGCCGGGCTCACGCACTGCGAGGTGATCGGCAGCCGTCGCCGGCCCGACCACGAGGCGCTGGTCGCCTCCGACCACTTCCCCGTCGTCGCCGACTTCGAGGTGTAGAGGCCTACTCGCCTGCCACCGGCGCGCTCGCGGCGGGAGGCGCGTCCGGTGTGCCTCCGCCCCCGGGGCGGCGGTGGCGGCGACCACCGCGGCGGCGGCGCCGTACACCCGCGGCGGGGGAGGCGGTGCTGTCGGCAGGGGGACGGCGCCGGGTCCGTGGCCCGTCGTTGATGCGCGGGGGAGGGGGCTGCGCGACGGCGAGAAGGTCCCCGAGGGTGCGCCAGCCGAACTTCTCCCGGCCGAGGCGGACCAGCTCGATGAAGCAGGCTGCGGTGGCCTCGGCGTCGGCCAGGGCGTGGTGAGGACGGCGGTGCCGGACGTCGAGCTCGTTGCACATGCGCTCGAGACCGATGGTGTCGCGCAGGTCCCAGAGCGCCCCCGCCATGCGGCTGGTGTCGAGGTTGTCGGCGTCGATCGCGGTCTCCATGGTGCTGGCGATCAGCCGGGTGTCGAACGCGTCGGCGCTGTGTTCGACGAGGACCGCTCCCCGGCAGAAGCGGCGGAACCGGTTCAGCACGCGCTCCACGGGAGGCGCGCCACCGAGGCTCTCCGGGCCGATGCCGTGGATGCGCTTCGCATAGGGGTTGATGCGGTCGGTGCTGTGCACCAGCGTTTCGAACGACATGATGTGCCGGTCAAGTGTGAAGGCCACCGCGCCGAGCTCCACGAGCCGGTGTGGCGACTGGCCGGTGGTCTCGCAGTCCAGGGCGACGAAGCGCAACTCCTCTATCTGTGTCTGTGGTCCGGGACGGTCCAGCGGAGGCCCGTCGGCGTCTGCCGCGTCGTCGTCGATGGTCGCGAACGGCTCGACGCCCGACGGACCGAGCCGCGGCACGAAACTGTCGCCGACCGGCACCAGGCCGCGCCGCCGGCCGTACCGCGGCCGGCCGCCACCGCTCTGTTCAGGGCTCGCGTCGGGGCCCTCGCCGTCCCCCGGTGACTGGGAGATCGGTCCGGCAGACGTCAAGCCGGGATCCTGAACATGCCTTGATCGTAGCGCACGTCGACGGCGGCGGCCGTCACCGCCCGGTCGCCCGCACGGGGGCTTCCATATACTGGGCCGGTCGATTCGCCCGGAGCAGGACGCTCGCCGCCGGCGCGCAGCCGCCCGGATCGCAGGAAGTCCTCGATGCACATCGTCGCCGCCGGGCTCAGTTTCCACAGCGCGCCCATATCGGTGCGAGAGCGCGCCGTGGTGCCCGAGTCGGAGGCCCATCAGCTTCTCCGCTACTTGGTCGGTCATTGCGGCCTGCGCGGCGCCGCCGTGCTGTCGACGTGCAACCGCACGGAGTTCTACGTCAGCTGCCCGACCACCGAGCTTGCCGACGAGGTCGTCCCTCGCCTCGCGCTCTACCTCGACCCATCCGACGACGGCGCGGTCGGCGACCATCTCGTCGCCGTTCGCGACGCGGAGGCGATCCGGCACATGCTCCGGGTGGCGGGAGGGCTCGAGAGCATGGTGGTCGGTGAGGCACAGGTGCTCGGCCAGTTCCGGGACGCGCACCAGGTCGCGCGCGAGGCGGGCAGCCTCGACGCGCGCCTCGACTACGTCATGCGCCGAGCGGTCTCCGCCGGCAAGAGGGTACGCACCGAGACGGCCGTCGGCCGTCGCGCCGGGAGCATCGCCGACGCCGCGGTGACGATCGCCCGCGAGATGACCGGCGACCTCGACGGCCGGGGCATCCTTCTGGTCGGCGCGGGCACGATGAGCGCACTCGCGGCCCGGCGGCTCCAGGATGCCGGGGCACGGCTCATGGTGATCTCGCGCAGTGGCGACTCGGCTGTGGCCCTGGCGTCGACCCTTGCCGGCAGCGCGATTGCCGTGACCGACCCGCTGACGGTCGCCGACCAGGTCGACGTCGTCATCTGCACCACCAACAGCAGCGCGCCGGCGCTGACCGCGGCCGATGTCGCCGCCTTCCAGCAGCTGCGCTCGCATCGCCCGCTGGGCATCGTCGACATCGCCGTCCCCCGCGACGTCGAGGCCGCGGCCGGCGCCATCGCCGGGGTCACGCTGATCGACGTCGACGCGGTCGGCGAGCGCATCGCCCACTCCCAGGGTCAGCGCCAGGCCGCCCTCGCCGAGGCCACGGCAATCATCGAGGCCGAGGTTGCCCACGCGGTCACGGTGGTGGGCGAGCGGGACGCCGCGGGTCCCACCATCGGCGCGCTGGTGCGCCGCGCCGAGTCGGTGCGCAGGCGCGAGGTCGAGCGCACCCTGGCCCGCATGCCGGATGTCGACGCGGCCACCGCCACGCGCATCCAGCAGCTCAGTCGCAGCATCGTCAGCAAGCTCCTCCATGCCCCGATCAGCCATCTCCGCGACTTCGCCGACGATCCGGCTGTGGCCCTGACCCTGCGCGACGCCTTCGATCTCGATGCGCCGGAGCGCGTCGACGGCGACGAGGGCGATAGCAGCGCAGCGGCGTCGTGACCGCGGCCACCGGGGCGGCCGTCCTTCGGCTGGCGACCCGCGGCAGCGCACTCGCCCGTGCCCAGGCCGCCCTCGCCGTGGCGGCGCTGGGC
>CALAQT010000069.1 GCA_937888775.1 uncultured Actinomycetes bacterium
GTCGACTAGACCAGGTGCCTGAGCAGCGATGCTCCGCACCACAACAGCGCGCCTGCCCCAGTCGCGGTTGACCAACCGGGATGAACCGCGAGAAGCACAGCACCCACGCTGACCATGACGAGCGCGACGCGACGACACTGCCGCCGCGCACGCAGTTGCTCGCGGGAACTTTCGAGGTCGACGCTCCGCTTCGACCGGAGCTTCCGTCTTTCGATGATCTTCGGTGGCCACTGGGCCATTGCAGAAACCTCCTGGGCTGCAATGGCCTCGCCTATTGGCCGCGCCAAACGATTGATAATTGACTCGCATACAGGATACCGGCCGCCTACCTGGGTGCAAACCCAATCCGCCCGGCAATCGAGCCGGTAGGCATCCACGGCTGTGGCGTGGATGCCTACCGCCAGCGGCCGCTGGGTACGCAGGGCTCCCGGGCCGCCAATCGCCTGGATCTGCGGATCCGTCCGGCGACGCGTTCCAAACTACGTTGCACATTCGAAACTACGGTTCCAAACTACCCGTCGGCCATGTTGCCGCTCAGCGAAGTTGTGTATCTGCAACGCAGTTGAACCCTTGGCTATCTCGCAGCTTGCCGGTCGGCGGCGAGTTTCGAGTCGTCCCTCATCTCATCTCCGCGCTCGCGATGCTCATACCGGAGGCAGAGCAGGACTGCGGCCACGATCACCGCCGGTCGGCGCGAGCCGCGAGACGCTGCTGGATCACGGCTGGAGCGCCCACGCCAGCGCGGCGACTGCTCCGGCGAAGAGCGGCAGTGTGGTTGAGACTGCCGCTGCGGCGACAAAGGGGAAGGCGTGGCTTAGCATCGCCCCCATGACCGGCGAAGAGGTCACGCGCTCAAAGGACGGACAGGCCTGGCGGATCGGGGGCCCGGATGAGATCGCCTGGATCGTCAATAGCGTCGACGGCCTGTCGCGTTCGATCACCGCGGCCATTCCCCCGAGTTTCGATGCGTACGCAACGATTCTGCTGCCCGGCGAGCCGAACATCCGTTTTGATGTCCAGCAGGAGCACGAGCAGGAGCGGGCTCTCCTGCGGCTTTTCGAGGCGCACGCGGCGCCGCAGTCGTGGTGGCTGGGATATCTCGAGACCGGCGCCAGCGACATCGTCTTTTGGGACGCGCCGAAGGTACCCGGCTACTACCAAAGCTGGAACTACGTGCTCGTCAACGCCGGTCCTGAGGAGGCGTTGACGTGGCGGCCGGCTCGCGAGCGCAACTGGAAGGCCCTCGAGCTGCCTGAACTCATCTTTCCCGCCGACCGGTCATGGCTGATGTCGACGCTCTGGGACGACGACTGGAGCTGCGTGGGCGGCTCCACCAGTCTGATCGAGGCCCTCGTCGCTGATCCCGTCTGCGGGTCTCGCGCCCGGCGCGTCGGCATTGAGCAGGACCGAACGCCCCCGGAGTTCAGCGAATCCTGAGCCGTCGACGGGTACGCGCGGTCCCGTCGTGGACCATCAAACAGGTGACGGCAGCTTCCGCTTCTTCTCCCACGAATCAGCGGTCACGTCAGCGGCCCCTCCGGGCCGGCGCTCGGACTTCTGCTTGCAGCCCGCCGCGATCAGAAGCGGAAGCGACGGTCTGGAGGCCGGGTCGGCGACAAACCAGAAGTGCTGCGCCGTCGCGGCTGGGCTGCCGCGACTCGTCCTACACGAGCGAGGACTCGATAGCGGTCGAGAGTGCCGCAAGCAGGCATAGCGGAGACGGCGGGTTGCCCCAGCCGATGCCGTTTCGCGTGGATTCCCGCACCGCTGGATCGCCGACGCTGGTCGAGCGATGAGTTGCGCGGGGTGGAACGGTCCTAGGGACATGACTGAGCGAGATCCCCTGCTTGAGCCGTTCGATGCGCTGATCGGCGCCTGGGCCACCGAGGCGACCCATCCCCTGGTCGACGAGGTCGTGCCGGGCCGCATCACGTTCGAGTGGTTGGAGGGCGGCCGGTTCCTCATTCAGCGCTCCCGCAACGACCACGAGCTGTTTCCCGACGCGGTCTGCGTGATCGGCGCTCCTGAGGCCGGCGACGGGCTGGTCATGGAGTACTTCGACTCGCGCGGGGTGCGCCGGACGTACGGCGTCTCGCTTGACAACGGCGTGCTGCGCGCGTGGCGCGAGCACCCAGGGTTTGACCAGCGCTTCTCGGCCACGGTCGGGCCTGACGCGTTCGAGGGCCAATGGCAGTTTGCGAAGACGCCGGGTGACTGGCAGGACGACCTGAAGGTGACCTACCGTCGCCTCGCGGCGATGTCGTTGCACCTCTTCGCGGGCCTGCGCGTGCGGAACTTCGAAGCCGCCCGACCGTGGTACGAGCGGTTACTAGGCGAGCCGACGTTCTTCCCCCACGCCACTGAGGCGGTGTGGACGCTTGCCGAGGACCGGTCGGTCTACATCGTGGAGCACGCCGATGGCGCGGGCAGCTCGGTGGTGACGATTTTCGTCGACGATCTCGATGCCCACGTGGCTACGATCGCTGCGCGCGGGCTCGAGCCCGACGAGCGCGAGACGCTCTCCAACGGCGTACGCAAGGCGCTCTATCGCGACCCCGACGGCAACGAGCTGGTGTTCGGCGGCGCGCCGCACACGAGTTCATCGGCCTGACGGCGAGAAGCCGACACGACGCTGGTCCGATAGCGCTTGATGATCGACGCTGGCGACGATCTCAGCGACGGGCCGGCGCTTCGAGGCAGATCGGCTGCGAGGCTCGGCTGGTCGAGGCGCTCACGATGGACGAAATTCATCATTCCGACCACGCCGAGCCAGACTGCTGGAACTAGAGCCACCGACCACCACGCGGGCTCAAGTCGGGGCCAACTCGCTTCTATTTGACCCCGGCGGAGGCCAAGAGCAGAAGCGGCGGCATCGCGGCTGCCTGGGCGACGATGCAGAAGCACCGGCCCGGGAGCCGAACGGTGGCTGAGACGCGATAGGGCGGTCGGGATACCGGTCTAAGCCAAATCATGCGCGGCACCCGGACGTTCGACGAGCGCCCATCGAAGCGGCCGTGGCCGCGCACTTGCCGACGACAACGTCGAAGCATCCACATCGGTGCGAACAAGTGGCGGCCAAGTAGGATCGCGGCGTGATCCATCTTCGGCGCGACCAGTTGGTCCGATTCCTGTTGGCTCACGACGAAGAGGAGCTCGTCGAGCGTGTGCCGTCGGTAACTGATGAGGAGTTGAAGCGGATCGGAGAGCTCGCGGAGCACTACGCCTTCTCCGCCGAACACGCACATCCGGACGGCGGCAGCATGGGGACCTCAAGAGCGAGCTCGCTGGCAGCGGTCGATGTGCTGGAGGGGGCTCCGCGCGAACTGCGTCTCAAGGAAGGTCAAAGGCTCGGTCCGTCCGCTGAGGAGGAAGCGCTTCGCCGCCTGAAGCTCTACCGGCCTGGATAGATCAGCTGCGCGGATCCAGCTGAACGCTTCGTTGGCATCCTCGGTCCGCATAGCCAATGGGCTCCAAAGACCGGCTCGCTGCGACTCCACGCTCTCGCAGAGCAGCGCTCTCCTCCACACGCCTGACCTGGCGACGGAGCAGCACTCTCAATGATCGGTCTTGGTCGTCCCGCGTCCCGCGAAGCAGGGAGGGGTCGTGTGGGCGCGACTTGGGTCTAACGCCAATCTCGGACCGCCCGTCCGAGGGTCGGGCTGACTTCGGTTGTGAGAAGAGGCGCCAGTGACGCCGCTGTGGCGCCGATGTTGACGCGATCGGTTGCGTGAAAGCAATCCCAGAACCGAACCAGTCCGTCCTCACCGTCGACCTCGAACATCTTTGCCGCGAGTCGCTGCCACCGGTACTGGAACCAGACGTGGTTCAACGGGCTCATCGAATCATCAGAACCCGTGTAGTGGGCTTGCAGCTCCTCGAGCGTGCTGTAACCCTCGGCGCGCATCCGAGCGGCAAGCTTTCGACTTCCCGCTCCTACGGTTGAGAGCACCTCGAGCGTCGGCAGGCTCGCCGGCAGCTGGGTGGCGACGAACGCGTGCATGGCCAGGTTGACGAAGATCTCGCTGAGCCAGAAGGTCGGGAGCCGCAGATCTCCGAGCACCTCAAATGCGTGGCCGAGCTCATGAATCGTGATTAGGTCGAACAACGGCTGCAGGTCCAAGCCACCAGTGCCGTCCGGGTATGTCGCGAGCAACTTCGCATACCCGCGGGGTGACGCGTCGCGGAGGTCCTGCGCCATCGCGATCCAGAAGTCTCCGCCTCCGGCGGGCATCACCACGATGCCGGGCCGGATCTCGCCGGCATCATCGTTGAAGAACGGCAGCCCGTACGGGCCGTTACCTGACCAGTCCGCCTCATCGGCCACGACGACCGCGATGTTCGGCTCAACTGCTGCGAACAAGCGACTGAAGTAGACGTAGGCGTCCGCGGCGACATCGGCCGCGGCCCGCGCCCGCACCGGCGCTCCATCGCTGTAGCGCACCTCGAACGGATACCCATCCAGACGCGGAAGCTCTGATCCCACCGCCACCCGACGAGCCTAGCCACTTCCGGATTCACGAAGCCCCGGCCACGTCGTTTGCCGGATCGGCCGACTGTGAGGCTTCTGCTCGGGGCCCTCGGCGAGCTGAAGCAGCAGTCGCGATCTCGTGGCCGTCTGGGCGACGAAGCAGGAGCCTCGCTGTGCTCCGCCGGGCGGGGCGGCGGTTGCGATCCCGTGATCCCACGTCCTTCCGCCCGTGGGGGTATCAAGGGATGCGGTCAGGCGGCGGCGCGTTCGCCGAGGGGTCGGCGGCGGAGGTTGGAGCGCTGGAGGGCGATCACGGCCATTCCCCCGTCGGCAGCGCTGCGATCGGCTGGACGGCCCTGATCAACGCCCTGCGTTCCTATCCCCGCCCCACCGGGCTGATCACCGGTGGGCTGACGCCAGCCCTAGGCGGCAAACCCGCCGACCACAGCCCGGCTACCCCGAACCCCCTAATGCACGCCTAATGCAGGGGCGGGGGCGTAACGTTATTTCTTGCAGGCTGCCCCCCAGTTGCGCCCCTACAGAGTCAGTTCGCAACCCGGAATATCGAATGATCGCTTTACAGGAATAAAGCCAGTGTGCCACTACCGGATTCGAACTTGGGTGCCGGCTCGAGAGGGAAAACGCCTGTAGAGCGGCTTGCAGAGTGATGCGACCGAGGCGTTGCCCCCGCGCCGCGGTACCTGATGGAGCGAGGATGCTCAGCTACCCCCGTCAGCAGCGGTACCGCCGCCTGGCCCGCGCCGCGATCGCGTCGACCGTCAGCGCGGCCAGCGTTCTGCTGGCCCTGCTCGCCGCACTCGGTGGTCTGCTCCAAATCGCCGGCCTATTGATCCTGGCCGCGGTCGCACTCGGCCTGCGCGCCCGCAGGTGGGTTCGACTCGCCGGTCGCGCCAGCGTCGGGGCACAGTCAGAGGACGACGTCCAGCGGGCTCTGGCACCGCTCACGGCAGAGGGCTGGCGGCTGCGTCACTCGCTCCCCTGGCCGGGCCGCGGCGACATCGACAGCATCGCAATCTCGCCGACCGGGTTCGCGTTCGTGATCGAGACGAAATGCGCCGCGAGGCGCCCTGTTGTATCCCCGGTTTCAGCCGGGAGGAACTCGAAGGGAGGTTCTTGGGTCCAATGGCTTACCCGGATCTGA
>CALAQT010000070.1 GCA_937888775.1 uncultured Actinomycetes bacterium
GCCGTCGGAGACGATCGCGACCGTGTTGCCCTTGATCGTCAGCGCCCACGCCTTGTCCGGATCCTCGTGGATCGCCATCGAGACGCGCGCGACCCCCGGCGTGTAGGCCATCGAGAGATCATCGCGAGTCTTGATCGGGACTTTCGGGTTGACCTCGATCTTGCCGCCCTTGTGCATCAGGAACGTGCGGTCAGAAACGCTGTCGACGCGGACACCATCGAGCTCGCGCACCGCTTGGACGACCGCCTCGGCATGGGCGGAGTCAACGCACGCGACGGTCACGTCACGGACGACCTCCTGGGACTCCACCCGCACGAGATCGATCGCGCCGAGCATCGCCTCCGCGTCCGCGACTGCCCGCGCGATCCGGGCAAACTCGCCGCCCTGCTGTGGCATGTGCAGGCGCATCGTAAAGCTGTACGAGGCCGAGGGCTGCAGCCGCGGGGCCAATTCGTTCAAGGCTTCGTCAGACATCGCAGCTCCCCTCCTTCAATCGCGCCGTCCATCGCTCGCCGCCCGGGAAGGGGAGCGATCGGGACGTGTGCTCATCAGATCGATCCGGACGTCCACCAGCCCGGCGTCAGATGGGCCAACCGTCGTCGGTCCGAGCCGGCTCAGCAGACGGATCACCGTGTAGTTGGTAGCAAGACAGATCGCGGTGAGCTGCTCGACGCCAGCCGCCCGCGCCCGGGCCGCGACTCGATCAAGCAACATGCTCGCGATGCCTCGCCCCCGCCAATCGTCGGCCACCGCAACCGCAACCTCAGCGCTCCTACGCCTGGCGATGCGGATGTAGCGCGCTATCCCGACCGTCGTTCCGTCAGGGGCGACCGCCGCGATCGCCTCGTGGTCGAAGTGATCCACGCGCGCCAGCTCTGACCGGGTCCGACGATCGAGTCGCTCGAGCGGCGCGAGGAAACGCGCGTAGCGGGTCTCGGCGCCGAGCCCAGCGAACCAGCTGACGATCGCAGCCTCATCGCCCGCATCCAGCGGCCGAACCACGACCCTCAAACCGTCCCGCAGAACCACCTCCTGCTGCGCATCCGCCGCCCGTCCGCCACAGCCGGCACTGCCGGCACTGCCGGCACCAGTGGAGGCCAGCGCGACCTCGTCCGCTACACGCGTAATCATCAGCCAACGCTCCGTCTATGACCCAACGATACGCACCCCGACGCGACTGCCATCCGTACACAGCCGCGATAACAGCTAGGCGGTTTCCTCATTCTCGGCTCATTCTCGGCGAGAGATCATCCGCCCACAGGCAAGGGCGTGCCTGCAATGCCGCTCGCGCAGTCGCCCAGCGAGGTGGCTGCTCTCGCCGGCGCCGGGCCTGAAGCAGCCATCGGGCACGTGAGCCGCGTCAGCGGCGGAGGAGGTGTCCCGCTCGCGTTCGCCCAGATCCGGGCGTGCGCTCAACGTCCCGTGGGCGTGCTCGCGGTAGACGGCCGTTCCTAGATGAGTAGTGCCACGGCCGACGGCGCGGTCGTGGCTTTGCAGGGGACATAA
>CALAQT010000071.1 GCA_937888775.1 uncultured Actinomycetes bacterium
GCGGGCAGCCTCGACTCGCCATCTTCCGCCGTCAGAGGCGGTCGCCGTACTGCCCGAGACACCCGGTCTTGGAGGGCGCTGTGCAACAGCGCCTGATGACCTCGCGCCGGCGCGCTTGTAGCCGCCCGCGGATGGACTCGGCGCTCAGGTCCCGGCGCTGTCGTGGTGCTGCTCGAAAGCGGTCACGAAGCCTCGCACGTCGCCGCGGGCCTGTAGCTTGAGCGACTCGTCGTCGGTCAAGGTGATGGTCAGCGGCCACCAGCTCTTGGCGGTCTCGGCGCGGATATCGGCGATGCGGTCTAGCGGCACGCTGCCCAGGTGGTCGTTCACGTGGCTGAGCATCGGGTCGGCGACCCACACATGCAGCTGGCCCGTGGTAATGCCCAGGACGACGGCCGCGTCCAGCGGAATGTCGGTCCGCGCTTCGGCCCGGTGGGCGGCCGCCCGGGCGGCCGGGCGGGCGACGAGGTAGTTGCCAAGCAGGCCGAGCCAGTGCGCCGGGCTCATGGCGGTCTCGAACCTGGCGTAGACGGCGGCGGTCAGCGGCACTCCCTCCGTCTACTGGGAGAGTGTGGCGACCAGGTCCTGATCTCAACGTGCATATGGGCGTCTCCTCGCCATTGACGGCCGTCGACGCCAACGCCGCGGCCCGGAAACAGGCTACCGGAGAGCGCTCGCTGACCCGTGGCCTGCTGGAAGCGACCCTGCTGTCACGACCGCTGCGCTGACACGTCGAGCGTAACCGCAGACCGGCGCGAGGCAGTGGAGCGCGGAGCGGCTCGGCTTGACCGCCGCGCTTATCTCTAGCCGCGCGGGGCGAGCAGCTACGGCCTCAGCAGGGCCGCCCGAGCGAGGCTCGTGCGGCCTCGGTCTGTGGAGTCGTGCGGTCGGATCTAGGTGGCGGGTTGCGCCGTGGCGGCGTCGCTTTCGCCAAACGGCGGATACGTCTCGGTGATCAAGAACATGAGCGCGTCCGCGCGAGTTGTGTAGGCCAGCGAAAAGTTCAGCGCGTTCTGCAGCGACGCAGGCTGGCGTCCGGTGATCACGATCACAAACCACGACAAGAACGCGACAAACGAGATCACGATGCCGAGCGCGTACCGGATGACCATCGCGAGGATCGCATAGATGCCGCGGAAGAACACCTTCAGCCGGCTGTAGTGATCCAGCGGTGGCGCGATGTGCACGCGGACCGGATAGCTGTCGTCTTCGGCGCCGCTGAACGGTGGGTACTGGTCAACGCCGAGGTGCAGATAAGCGCTCAAACGCGCGATATACCGCAGAAATCCGCTCATGAACCCCTACAGCGAACCGGGCCAGCAAGCCGTGAACACCGTCGCAATGCACAACTCGGCTCGACACTGTCGCGCTCCATGAAAGCGGAAGTGAGCGGGCCAAGCGACGGCGGCTGTCAGCTCTTAGCGGAAGCGTGGCCGCAGCCGATCGGTTTACCGCACAGACCGTTCAAGCCGGCCTGCTGCGGCGAGGGCCTCTCCGGCGTTGCCGTGGAGGTCGACGAACACGCGAGCGCCGAGCGGTCGCAGAAGACGAACGGTGATTCGGTGTCCGTGACCGGGGAGGATCCGGTTGCCGGGGCCGCCACTCCGGCGGATCGACTTCGGGATCGAGCCACCCAGATCGCGCCGAGCACGCCGGTAGCTGATAGGCGCCAGGCCGGTAACCGACGAGGCCCGCGATCGGTGCGGAACTCAGCCTCGGACGTCACGGCCTCGGTTGAGCGTCAACCGGAAACGCGGCCCAGCGACCCACGGCCCAACGCGCCCATTCCAGCTCGTTGGCGAACCGCGGTCGAGCGCGGCTTGTGCAGATCCCGGATGATCGCCTCGCAAACTCATCGCGGCGAGCGAGGCTATCCGCCCGCCCGGAGTAGAGCAGGGTTGTGATCGCAATCGCAAACAATGAGCAGTCGGCCCCCCGGAGCCGATTACCGCGGCCAGCCGATAGCTGAGGAGGCGGAAGTGAGCAATGAGGCGTGGCACGCGTCTGCGAATGGCTGCGTGATTCCTGGTCAGCGCGACGTGCTTCGACTACGGTAGGGCGTCCACCGAGAGAGAGGAAGCGCTGATGGCCGTAGGGATCCGCATCAAGTTCGCCGGCATGACCCAGGACCAGTTTGACGCGGTCAATGAACGAGTCACGGCGGGCGGCCCACCCGCAGGTCTGATCTTTCATTCGTCTGGACCAATCGAGGAAGGCTGGGGCGTGATCGACTTCTGGGAATCGCGCGCAGCGTTCGATGCCCTCATGCCACATGTCCAGCAATCCGTTGAAGCGGCTGGCGTCGCGCTTCAGGGCCCCCCAGACATCAAAGAGTTCCCTGTCTACGAGACGATCACACCCGCCTAGCAGCGCGTAGGATCGTACCGTTGCTTCGCGCGAGAGTCGGCTGGGTATTCGCTCCGACGAGGCTCTGGTCGCGAGCTCCACGGACCTTGCCGACTTGAGCAGGACCTGACCTAGCGAGCTGTGGCTTGCGTAATGGCGCGAGAAGGAGCGGTCCACCGGGCCCGCTGGGAGCTCGGATCCGTCGCAAAGCGCAACACAGGGCAGCAGCGGCGGGCCAGCACCACGCCGACAAAAGCTTGCTCCTATGTCAAGGCCTGGTCGCTATTTGGGGCGTTGTGGGGGTTGGACTCTGGGGGTTGGACTCTGGGGGTGCCAGCGGTCGCGGACCGGTCGGCGAGGCCAGGCTCCGAAGCGATCACGTTCGCCTTCAAGCGGATCGAGGCGGCACTGCGGGCGCGCACCGTGGCAAACGGCTGACCGCTCCGAACTGGTTACATTGGACGCGGTGTCCTGGCGTCCAGCCTCTCTTGGGATCGATGCTCGTATTGACGCGGTGAGACGTTGACCGCGGTTGTGGCTGAGTCGCTGACGAAGCGATTCGGGTCGGTTTTGGCCGTGGACGACCTGTCGTTCACGCTTGTCCCTGGGACGATCACGGGCTTTCTCGGCCCGAATGGTGCGGGCAAGACGACCACGATGCGGATGCTCCTCGGCCTGGCGGCCCCGACGAGCGGGCGGGCGCTCGTGCTCGGCAGGCCGTACGCCGATCTCGATCGTCCCGCCCTGTCGGTCGGCGCGGTGCTTGAGGCCACCGATTTCCATCCTGGCCGCTCGGGCCGTGATCATCTGAGAACGCTCGGCCGCGCCGTCGGCATTCCCGACTCGCGCGCAGACGAGGTGTTGCGGACCGTCGAGCTGCAGGCGGCGGGCAGGCGGCGGGTCAAGGGGTATTCACTTGGCATGCGCCAGCGTCTTGGGCTCGCGGGCGCGCTGCTCGGCGATCCCGAGCTGCTGATACTTGACGAGCCCGCGAACGGCCTCGACCCCGAAGGCGTGCGCTGGCTGCGCGACTTCTTGCGGGCGGTCGCGTCCGAGGGGCGCACCGTCCTCGTCTCGAGCCACGTGCTGGCCGAGGTCGCGCAGACCGTCGACCAGGTGCTGATCATCAACCGCGGTCGCCTTGTCATCGAGTCCTCGCTGCAGGAGCTCACTACCCGCGTCGGCGGCACAGTCCGCGTCCGCACCCCCCGGCCAGATCGGCTGTACGAGGCGCTGCGGCGTGAACACCTGGACGCGACGCGGGATGACCGTACGCTGCATGTCCGCGGCGCGGAGAGCGAACGCGTCGGGGAGATCGCGTTCGCCGCAGGGATTCCGCTGCACGAGCTCGTCACGGAAGGCTCCTCTCTCGAGGAGAGCTTCCTCGAGCTGACCACGGAGGCAAGCTCGTGATCGCTCAGGTGAAGGCAGAGCTGCTCAAGGTTCGCTCGACGCGAACCACGTTAGGACTCGTGGTCGGGATGATCGTGCTCACACTGCTGATCGTGCTACTCACGGGCCTGCTCACCGCCGCGAGCGGTCTCACCTCAAAGGATGACCAGCGCAACCTGTTTGCTCCTGGCGGCGTCGCATTGATCTTCTCAGGCCTCGCCGGAGTACTGCTGATCACGAGCGAGTACCGCTACGGGACGATCCGCCCGACGTTCCTGTTCACGCCGCGTCGCTCCAGTGTGCTGTCCGCCAAGCTCACCGCCGGTCTGCTGACGGGGCTCGTGTTCGGTGCGGCAGGCGTGGGGCTCGCGCTCGGGATCGGCTCGCTGATCCTCTCCGCCCGTGGTATCCCGTCAGCCCTCGACGGCGGGGAGATCACGTTGCTGGCGGGCGGCGGGCTCGCGGGAATTGCTCTCCGGGGCGCGTTCGGCGTTGGGCTCGGCGCGATCGTCCGCAACCAGGTGGGTGCGGTGATCGGCCTGCTCGCCTGGGACTTCGTCGTCAACGGCCTGTTGTTCGGGCTGGCCCCGTCGGTCGGTCGGTTCATGCCCACCACGGCCGCGGATGCGTTGATGGGCCTCACGACCAGGCATCTGCTCCCACCCGCTGCTGGCGGCGCTGTCCTACTCGGGTGGACGCTGACGCTGGCGCTGGCCGGACTCGCGCTGACGCTGCGACGAGACGTGACGTAGACGATCGGCCTACTGATATGGCCGTGCTGCAGCCCATGTCTCCAGCGGCTGCCCGCGCACCCGCGCCAGAACCAAAGCAGGAACAACCGGACCAGCTGAGCCGAACCTTCTCATCGCCAATTGCGAGGCCATCGCCGGCGCATGGTCCCGTCGCAATGCGAGCGTCGTTGGGACGGTGGATTGCTCGGTTGTTGCCCACGGAAGCGAGCGTGATCCGATCGGGTCGGCTGGCGTCGTGGAAAGCCGGGGTCAGATGTTGACGACGGCTAGCTCCGGGTACGCCGCCGCCATTTGCTCGTAATCGTGATCCTGGGTGACGACAGGAAGCCCGTGCTCGATCGCCGTTGCCGCGATTAGCGCGTCGGTGAGTTTGACCGCTCGGGTTATCCCGGTGGCCCTGCATGCCGCGACGAGCCGTGCCCAGGTGACCAGCACTGCCTCGCTGACCGGGATCGGATCGGCAGCCCGTGCCAGCGTAAGTGTGTCAGCGCGGCGGGTCTTCGTTGCCCTGTCGCTGGCGTTGAGAACGCCTAACTGAAGCTCTCCGATCGTCACCACTGAGACCGCGACGTGACTCGGGAGAGCGCCGAGCGGACGCCCAGTCTCCTCGGCGATGAAGACCGAGGTATCGAGCAGCCCCGAAGCCGGTGACTCAGAGCTCATGGAGGGTCTGTCCGGCAATCTCCTCGAGCTCGCTTCGTAGTCCGGGGTCGGCAGCCCGCGTCTGGAGCTGCTCTGCGAGATGCGGACCTGAGAGCCACCGCGCTCGCCGCCCGTGAGGCACGATGTCGGCGACCGGCTCGCCGTTGACCGAGAGCGTGACGCGCTCGCCGGCTCTCACGGCATCGATGACTTGCGCGGTGCGATTTCTCAAGTCTCGGACACCGATCTCCACAGTGCTACAGCGTAGCATCACGCTTCAAGGAGATCATTTCTCTCGACTCGACGTGGGCGACACGGAGAGCGTCGCGATGATCTGCTATTCCGGAGACACCGGTGATGTCACGATCCGCTCGCGCTGGCAGGACGAAGGCGGGCGCCCCGTGATCGTGCACGCCGAGCCAGCCGAGTAGACCGCCGATTAGGCCGGTTCGCCCACGAGGCTTGGCGATCCCGTAACCGCCGCAACGTGCGAATCCGAGGGAAGGCGTCACGTCTGCCGGCGCGCGCTATAGCAGCCGCGCGCCCGACCCGACGCCGGGCGAGCGCTCTTGAGGACAACGAGGCGCCTGAACCGGAGGTCGGCGCGCTTCTGCGTTCCGCGCCGGTTGCGGGAGCGGCAAAGCCCACGAGAAACGTGCGGCGGCGGCGATCGGCGCCCTCCTAGACTGCGCTTCGATCGGTAGCCGCGAGCGTCGTCATCTCGCCGATCAGGTTCTCCTGCAGTGCGATCGAGTCAGCCAGGTTCTCGCTGACCCACTCGGCGCTATTGGCCGCGGCCGCCTCGGCCTGCTCGCGGGTCTCCCAGGTGCTGACCGAGACGAGGCGCCCGTCGCCGACGTCGGACACCGAATAAAAGACGAAGCCCGGACTGTTGCGCAGGATCGGCGCCAGGCCCTGCCGCGCCCGGTCGACGAGTTCCTCGTAGGTGCCTTGTGTGATCGAGTAAATGCCCATACGGACGTGGTTGGTCATCGGTGTCTCCTGAGGTTGAGTGACTCGTGCAGTTGGGA
>CALAQT010000072.1 GCA_937888775.1 uncultured Actinomycetes bacterium
AGGCCCGACCCCCACAAACACTGGGGATCGGGCCTCAAACCCTCAAAAACTTCCGTTTAGTACGCACCTTGCGTACCGGGCTCCACGCTCCTGCCGAGGCTTGCTTGCCGGCGCGGAGCCCGTCCGGTCGAACTTTGGCCGGGATATAGCCAGCCGATTCGTCTCCCTTCGGCCAGTCTGGGATCGACTTCGCATAGCGTCGTCGGAGAGCGCGAGCCGGCGTTGGCGGGTACTCCGTCCGGATGGCCGGCTCGTGCTGTCCTGGCACCCTGAGACCGCTCCGTCGGGTGTAGGCGGAGCTGCCGATGCCGCTGGGCGAGCAGGGCGCCGCGGACACCCGGGCCGCAGCCGGCCTCGCAGAGCTCGGTGCCCGAGGCCGCCACCAGGTCAGCGATCTCGCGCTGCTGCGGTAAGCCGCGCGCCATCAGCACACCCCCGATGCGGCGCAATGCAACGATCGGGGAAGCGTCCACGCTGTGCGAGCTGAGTGCCGCAATGACGGCGGAGCAGGTCCCCCCGATCGAGAGCCGAGCGACCTGCAATTCGCCACAAGCGCGCATCTCGGGCGCGGGCGCGGAGTCCGGTTCGGACACCGGATCACGCCCGTCCGAAGCGCTCGGCGCTAACCAACATCCCGGACGGATGCAAGCATCTCGGCCGGCGCTCGCGCGACCGGGACTGCTTGCGGAGGTGCGGGAAGTCGATCCACAGCAAGCACCAGGACTGCCGCTCGCTCGCAGGAGCAGTCGCGGACGTCGCCGCTCGCGTCGCTGCTGGTCTGGAACGAAGGCATCCACGTCGCCGCCGCCGGCGACCGGACCGGCTCAGAGCGCCGAGCTCGTTCCGTTCCGTTCCGATCATCTGGCGGACCGCGGGCAAGAGTGCCGCATCGGTGCCGTTGGGGAAGTCTCCGGCCCGCCGCCGGCCGGCTGCTTCCAGCGGTTGTGCTTGCCGATGGCCCGAGACCCAGCTAGCGGTCCGCTCCGCCCTGCTGCCCGCGCTTAGGAGGGCCGGGCGACGTTACGGACAGACCCCTGCTTCCGAAATTTGCGGGGCTGGGGATCTGTCCCGGGGCACCGCTTTGCGCGTGCCCGCCTTCGCGAGATAGCAGGACTTCGGATTCGACGGGACGGCGCCGGGCGGCCGATGACCCGGCAGCTCTCGAGAATGGCGAGATCCGGGACTGCGACCGGCCGCCCGTCAAGACCTGCTTTCGCTGTCGGCGCGGTACTTCGCGTGTGCGAGGTGTTCCGCTTCCTGCTGGAGCATCAGTCGCTCGGCGTCACGCTCGTGCTCCTGCTGCTCGTCCGAGCGGGGAGCGTCATCAGTCGGCGAGTGCTTCTCCATGGGCCGCGACGAAGCCGTAGCGGTCTCAATCTTCGCGGTGGAAGTGTCGATAGCCTGCGCAGCGTGATGTCCGGCCTACTCGACGGGCGTTGCCTGTGCGGGCGCCTGACCTACCGCTGCGACGGCGAGCCTCTGGTGACGGTCGTCTGCCACTGCAAGGACTGCCAGCGCCAGACGGGCTCGGCCTTCTCGATCTTCGTCGTCGTCCCGCGCGCAACGCTCCATGTCGGGGGCGACACGCTCGCCACGTATGTGACCGTGGGGGCCGATTCCGGCGAGGAACGTCAGCGCCAGTTCTGCTCGAAGTGCGGTTCGCCCGTCGTCACGCTGTTGGCCGAGCAGCCGGAGCTCGCGGTCATCAAGGCGGGAACGCTCAACGACCCCTCGTGGCTGTCGCCCACCGTTGAGGTTTGGTGCGGCTCGGCTCAGCCGTGGCTTGCGCCGATCGAGAACAGCAGGCGGCTCGCCCGCGGCCTGCCGGCCTGACTGGACAGCTTCTATCAAGCACTGCGCCATCAGGGTTCTGGGGCCTTCCGTGCCCCCTTTTGCTCAGTCGCGGTGGCGCCGGACGGCCAGCTTGAGATTGCCGCTCCGCGTTTCTTTCGAGGCGGAGCGGCCCGTTCAGCCCCTTGAGATGGGGTCGTCTTGAGCGTTGCGAGACGGCTCGCTTGTAGGGAGCAGATGAGCGGCGGCGTCCTCGAGCCGGTCGTCGCCCCAGAACAGCTCGTCGTCGATCGCGATGGTCGGAACCCCATACACGCCGAGCTGAAAGGCGGTATCGGTCGCTCGCCGCAGCGCTTCTTTGATCTGCGGATCGCGGGTGCCGGTGTTGAGTCGATCACGGTGGATGCCAGCCTGCTCACCGGTGTCGAGGACGTTCGCAGTGATGCTCAGATCGCGGCCGTGCTGGAATGCGTTGCGAAATGCTTGGAGCGTGAATTCGCGCCCTTTGCCGATGGTGAACGCGTATGTCGCCGCGCGCATCGCGGTCAGGTAGTTGGTCGGCCACGGGTCGGGCCAGCGTATCGGCGGAAGTCCGTAGCTTTGGGCGCGCCGCTCGATCTCGGCCATGCCGGCCTGTCGCCGCTCGTAGTCTCCGACCGCCCAGGAGCTTCTGCTGGCCAGCTTGAACAGCCCTCCGAGCAGCACTGGCTGCCACTCGACTGGTTCGGGGAGCAGCGTGCGGATCCGTTCCGCGGCAAGTGCGCGGCCTCAACCCGCCAGACCGGCGCGCTGCGGCGCGAGCTGGCAGAGCACGTCAACGCCCGTCGCCCGCATGTGCTGGCTGCTCCTGTGTTCACGCGACCATTCGGGGCACCCGCTTGCCGTCGATGCGTCCATC
>CALAQT010000073.1 GCA_937888775.1 uncultured Actinomycetes bacterium
TGGCCGGGGCGCCGGGAACCTCGCGGATACCAGGGGATTCATGGTCGTAGCGTCCAGCGAGTCACCCCCAAACGACGAGGAGAGCCACTTATGTCGCCGGAACCCCGGGGTGATTGCGATTGTGGTCTCGTTGCCCAGCGTCTATGTGGTCCTAGCGTCAACAATAGAAGCGGCCTCTGGAGCGAACGAATGACGCCAGGCGGCCGTGCCTAGCGGACAATCCAAAAAACCACAGCCGAGAGTCGGCTGGACCCCTCGAAAGCCGTGAGAGCGGCTGAGCGCGCTGAGGCCATCGCCTTCCCCAAGGGGCGAAACGGGAGCCACGGGTTTCCGCACCATCCCTCTGCCCGATCTGTGCGACGCGATCACGGCCTTGGCGCTCGCCGCGACCCTCCAGGTCGGACGCCGGCGGCGGGGCGTCTCACCGACTAACGATGAACGGAAAGTCAGCGATCCCGTCCTCGGCGATCGGGAAACGGCCTGCCCGTTTCGATCTAGCGTCGCGGGACCCACTCGCGAAGCGGCCGGCCCTCTACGCGGCCTCCGCGCCTGCTCGAGCGAGCGCGCGATAGATCGTGGCGCGACTGACGGAAAGACGCTCGGCGAGCTCGCTGATCGTGTGCTTGCCGGTGTTGTGCAGCTCGAGCAGCTCGGCGTGCTGGCTCGGCGTCAGCTTGGGCTGCTTGCCTTTGAGCTTGCCGTTCGTGCGGGCGACCGCCATCCCCTCACGGGTGCGCAACCGCAACAGATCGACCTCAAACTCCGCGAACGTCCCGAGCATCTCGAAGAAGCACCTGCTGATCGGGTCCTCGGGGTCGTAGACCACGCCGCCGAGCGACAGCTTTACGCCTCGGGCGGCGAGCTCCTCCCCGATCGCGCGGGCGTCGCGCACCGAGCGCGCGAGCCGGCCCAGCCTTGGCACCACCAGCGTGTCGCGCCGCTGCACTGCCGCGAGGACCTTCTCCAGGCCTGGTCGCGGGGGGTTGCCCGCGAGACCACGGTCGACGTAGATCCGCTTGTTGTCGACGCCGAGCTGGCGCAGCGCCTTGCGCTGCGCAGTCAGATCCTGCCGCTCGGTGGAGCAGCGGGCATAGCCGATCGCCGTCGCGGACATCTCCGGCGGAGTGTACGGATGACCCTGATGAGTGCGAAGAGAGGCAGGCCGATTATCTGCTGCGTCGACGGCCGGCTACCACCGGGGGTCGCGCGGCAGCGGGCAAAGCGGTCTCGGGCTTCCGGCGACGCGATCGTCCCGGACTTCACGATCGCGAGCATCGCCACCGACCGACGAGACGCCGAGATGGAGGCGTCGGCGTACACGCGCCGAACCTCCCGAGACCGGGCGTCCGCACGAACGCTCAGCCAACAATGCACGGGGTGCCGGACGAGCGCTCTCAGTGCCGCTTGGCATCGCGAGCGACAGTCCAGCAACGACGCCCGGACTGCCCCTGCTGAGGACCACCATGGTCGCGACGAGCCTTAGAGGCGGCCGCACTACGGCATTGATTTCATTGCGTGCATCGCGATGTGCGAGCCGTTCGGCACGACGAGTCCGGGGACCGCGTGTGGTGTCGCGAGGACCGCGATCGCGAGCACGAGCAGGATGGCTGCTGTGCCCCAGGTCACCGCACGGAGCCACGGAACGGTCTTCTCGAGTGCGATCAGTGCCGCGACGAACACCATCCACGTCACACTCATGACTCCGAGGGCGAACAGTGCGGCCATCAGTCCCCAGCAGCACCCCAAGCACCAGCCCGCATGCCTTGAGCCCATCTCCAGGGCACCAAACCGCCCGTCGCGCCAGGTTCCGAGCAGGAATCCCACAGGGCTGCGGCACTTTGTCAGGCAGGCGTCCTTCAGCGGTGTTAGCTCGTAAAGCGCGGCGACGGCCAGCACGCCGGCCGCGAACCAGCGCCCGCCCGTGTGCCAGGCCAGATCGCCGCCGAAGAGGCTCCGGCCGAGCTCAAACAGGCCGTACGCGCCCAGGCCCGCGGTGCCCCACACGAGCAGATAGCCAGTCGTGAACAGCAGTGGGCGGCCCAACCCCTGTCGGCGGGTCATCGTCGTGTAGAGCGCGACAGTCGGCGCCAGCGATGGGAACATCATCGCCGCCATCATCACCACCCAGACCCCCAAGAACCAACCTAGGGCACCCAGATCGGTCCCGGGACCAGCGTCCATCCCGGCCATCCGGTCCGCCGTCGACCGCCATGCAACGGCGGCCAAAGCGAATAACAGCACCACGAGGCCCAGCCGCGCGCGCACGGCCGTGAACGCCGCGGCGAGCTCGCCTCGGTCCGAGCGGCCATTGGCGACCGCAACAGATGCTGTCGCGCTTACCCCGCCCATGAGAACCGCGACGTGGAGAAAGCAGCGTTGCCCTCGTATTGAATCCCGAAAGCGTCGATCTTCGAGCGCGTCGCGTGCGCCACGGTCAGCTCAGAACCGGCCGGGTGGAAGATTCCGGTGAGTCTCGCTGGCTCGCCTGTCTCGACCCCGAACGGCACGACGTCCTCGATCTCGAAGTCCACCGCATCGCCAATTCGGATCGAATGGCGCAAGCCGTCCTCCTGCACCTCAATTCGCGCGCGCTCAACGCCAAGGTTCTCGGCCACCAGCGGTCCCAGGGCCTGCATCGGGCCGCCCAGCGCCCCAGAGAACACCCCGCCGAGCTTCTCTGCCTGCTCGTCTGACGCTGCTGCGTCGATAAAGACACCAAGGCGCCAGTTGCCCTCGCTCATCACCTTTGGGGTGTCCGCGACCGCAGCTACCGTCAGGCCGCTCACGTCGGTCCCCTCAACCTCGCCATCCTTGACATTGAAGACCAACGTGACCCTGCACCGTTCATGTGTAGCCCCAAGCGCGAGCGACGCCGTGCAAGGACACACCACGTCACACGAGCACGTCTCGAAATAGGACCCATCAAGCTTCCAGGACATGTCGCCTCCTAGCGGCCAACGAAGATGTAGTCCCGATTCTCTTCGAGGCAGCATCCCAGGTCAACCCGAACCAGGCCTGTCCGTCGCTGGTCAGAGGAATTCTGGGATGCGCGCCGCGCGTCGGTGGCTCACCTTCACGCACGAACACGGTCTCGTGGCCGGCCACGTCAGGCGGGTGGGCGAGTTCGAGAAGCGACTGGCCGCGGTAGGCGACCTGCCTCTCGCTCAGGACAAAGCGACCTCCAAGCCGCGCGCGAGACGGGTGCTCGACCGCGAGCACGACGCGGCCATCACGAGCGCCCCGTCGGGATCGAACTGCCAGCCGATCTCGACCTCGCCGTCACCTTCTGGCAGCGGCTTGAGCAGCACGCTGCCGGCGAGGATACCGAAGGACCGCTCGACGGCCGCCCACAGCCCGAACCGCGGATCGGCAGCAAAGCCCGCCCACCGCTCAACGGACGCCACCGCCTCGTCACGGTACTTCATCGGCCTGGGCACGCGACCGAGCCACTTCTGACCACGTAGGCGCGCCCCGAGCTAACCGGCTCCGCACAACCCCCGCAGTTCACCCCAGAGGCCGACGCATCGCGATCGGACCCCTATAGAGACCAATGATCCGGCTGTTCGCCGCCCGCAGCCCTACTGAATCGGGCTCTCGGAGGGCATTGACCGGTCGGTGCCTTTGGGTTCTGACTGCGAAGTGAGTCAGGCGCCGGCGGGTTGGATGCCGATTCGGGCTGAGATGCGGGCCAGTTCAGCGTCGTCAGAGACGCCCTGGAAGTCGTAGCGCGGGGTGTATGGAGCCTCGAGTTCGGCCACCTCGTCGTCGGTCAGTTCGATCTCGAGGGATGCTACCGCGTCGTCCAGGTGGGACGGTTTGCTCGCGCCCACGAGCGGAGCGACGACGACGGGGTTGTGGCGCAACCACGCCAGCGAGACCTGCGCGCGGCTGACGCCGCGGGCTGTGGCGATCGCCGCGACCGCGTCGATGATGGCGTGGTCGCTTGATTGCTGCGTGTAGAGCATGTCGGCGAACGGGTCGCTCTGCGACCGGCCGGTCGTCTCGTCCGAGTCGCGGGTCAGGCGTCCGCGTGCGAGTGGGCTCCACGGGATCGTGCCGATCCCCTCGTCGGCGCAGAGCGGCAGCATCTCGCGCTCCTCCTCGCGGGCGAGCAGGTTGTAGTGGTCCTGCATCGAGACGAACCGTGCCCAGCCGTGCTGGCGCTGCAGGTGCAGCACTTTGCTGAATTCCCATGCGTGCATCGACGAGGCGCCGATGTAACGCGCCTTACCGGCCTTGACAACGTCGTGCAGGGCCTCCAGCGTCTCCTCGATCGGGGTCGAGATGTCCATGCGGTGGATCTGGTACAGGTCGACGTAGTCGGTGCCCAGCCGGCGCAGGCTGTGGTCGATCTCCGCAAAGATCGCCTTGCGCGACAGGCCCGAACCGTTGGGCCCTGGCCGCATCGGATGGCGGACCTTCGTGGCGATCACGACCGCGTCGCGGTCGGCGAAGTCCTTCAGCGCCCGGCCGACGATCTCCTCGCTGGAACCCTGCGAGTACATGTTCGCCGTGTCGAAGAAGTTGATGCCGGCCTCCACCGCTTGCTTGATGAGCGGACGGCTCTCATCCTCGCTCAGAGACCACACGGGATGGCCCCGGTCCGGCTCACCGTAGGTCATGCAGCCGAGGGCGATCGGCGAGACGTCGAGGCCGGTGCTGCCGAGCTTGATGTAGCGCATTTGTTCTCCAGATCCTGGTGTTGGAAGGTGGTCCGGTCGCAGATCGTGCTGTCGGTTGGCGAGGGCGTGGCGGGCATTCCGCTGCGGCCGTCGTGTGGCGACGATGGTGAAGTCTCGGGCCTCTTGACACCCGCCGTCCGATCTCATAGGTTGCGCCAACGAATGGGGGATCCTCCGCCTTGGCTCACGACAGCGGCATGTCCAGCAGAGCGGGCGGCACCCAGTGCGGACTGCGCTCGCCGGGCTCGTCCGCCCGGAAGCGAAGCTAGGCGGAGCTAGATTGTCCGAGCATCGTCGCCCATCCCTTCTCGGCGCGGTCGCGGCATTCGTCGCCGTCGCCCTTGTGTTGTTCGGAGCGGTCGAGGGGGTGCGGGCGATCGGCGGCCTCGGATACGAGCCGGCGGCGACGAGCGCCACCACCGGCCCCAGCATCTCGCTGGGCGTGTTCCCCGACAGCTATGCCTGTCACGGGAGCAGCGGCGGCCCGCACCCAGATTGGGTGACCTATTGCCCGAGCACGTCCATCAAGGTGCCGGCGTACAGCACGATCACGGTCACGATCAGGCAGTACGACAGCTCCACGACACTTCATAACTACTGGTTCGCGCGGGTCTCGGGCACGGTTGGTGCAACGATGACGGTGAACGGCAAGACGATGCGTGGGGTCAGCCCCGATGCGCTCGGCCACACGTTCACGATCCAGACGCCCCCCGGCGTCAAGGACCAGCTGTTCGTCAACGTGCCCCTGTCCGGGGTCGCCGACAACGCGCCGGACGCTGTGACGGTCAACGGTCACCAGTATCCGCGACCGAACGTGATCGTCTTTCAGTTCCGCACCGGTGCTCCCGGGACATACGTCTGGAAGTGCTACGACCCGTGCGGCAACGGCCTCTACGGCGACGGCCTCTACGGTGAGAACAACTTCGGTGGCGCGATGGCCACGACCGGGTACATGGCCGGCACCCTCACCGTGACATGACCGCCGGCACGACGCAACGCGACACGGGCACTCCCGCTGACGCCGCCGGCGTTTCACACATCCGCCGTGTCCTGATCCTGTGGATAGTGCTGTCGATCATCGGCGTCGTCGCGACGGTGATCATTTTCCCGCTGATCAACCCGACGTCGGCGAGTGCGGTCTCCAGCTTCGCGAACACGACGAACGTGGTGTTCACCGCGCTCGCGATGCCGGTCGTGATGTTCGTCCTCGCGTTTGTCTTCTACAGCCTCTACACGTTCCGCGAGAAGCACGCGCCCGAGACCCCCGCCGAGGAGCTTCCGGACGGCCCGAACATCCAGGCGAGCCCCCGGCAGCAGGTCGCGTGGCTGGTCATCACGGCCGCCCTCGCGTTCACAACCGTGGCTTGGGGAATGTTCGGCTTCTACAAGCAGACCGCTGACAACCCGCCGAATCCGCTCGTCGTCAACGTCGTCGGCCAGCAGTGGCTGTGGACCTACTCGTATCCCGGCCAAGGCGTGACCAGCAATGAGCTCTACCTCCCGGAGGGCCGCCCGGTCGAGTTCCGCGTCACTTCGAAGGACGTGCTCCACGGCTTCGTGATCGACGCACTCGGCGTGGCGATGGACGCCAACCCCGGCTGGTGGTCGACCGCCCCGATCGTCACGCCGACGCGACTCGGCAGCTATTACGCCCACTGCGTCGAGCTGTGCGGCCTCTATCACACGTACATGTGGTCGAAGATCAAGGTCGTATCGAAAGCGAACTTCGCGGCCTGGGTCACCGCCAACGGCGGTAACACCAACGGAGGAACCGCGAGCTCATGAGCGCGATCGCGGCGACCGACGGAAGCGCTCCGGTGCGCACGCGGCGCGTGCTGGTTCCGAGCATCGTCTCGGGCCTCGGGGCCGGGCTGCTCGGGGCGATCGTCGTCGGGATCATCGCCCACCAGCTCGCTTCCCCGATGCGGACGGGCGACACCACGTTGGTCGCCGCGTACATCGCCTTCGCCATCTTCTTCCTGGTCGGCATCGGGGCGTTCAACTTCCCGGTCAGTTGGGGCCTCGGTCGGCCGGACCCGACGCACGAAGAGGAGGCGGCGCTCGCCGGCAAGGGCGAGGGCGTCTGGCGCTACTTCCGCTTCTGCACCGACCACAAGGTAGTCGGAGTCCAATACCTGATCACGGTGCTAGTCCTGTTCCTCGTGGGGGGGCTGGCGTCGTTCATGATCCGCCTCGAGCAGGCGCAATCGGGGGCCAAGGTGTTCACGCCCGGCACCTACAACACGATCGTCGGCCTACACGGGATCATCATGATCGCCACCACGATCATCATGCTGAGCGCCCCGTTCGGGAATTTCATCGTCCCGATCATGATCGGCGCCAAGGACATGGCGTTCCCGCGGCTGAACGCGCTCAGCTTCTGGATGCTGTTCCCGGCGGTCCCGATTCTCCTGAGCTCGATCGTCCTGGGCGGCTTTCCGACCGGCTGGACCGGCTACGCGCCGCTGGCCGACCAGGCGGCGCTCGGGATGGACGCCTACTGCATCACGATCGTCCTAGTTGGGCTCTCGATCGCCCTGGGGGCGATCAACATCGCCGCGACGGTGATCACGATGCGGGCGCCCGGGATGACCTGGACCAGGCTCCCGATCTTCGTCTGGTCCACGCTGTTCTCGACGGCGCTTGGGCTGGTCGTCTTCCCCGCCTTCATGGTGGCCGTTGTGCTGACCCTGCTGGACCGCGTGTTCGGCACCGGGTTCTACGAAGCGTCGCTGGGCGGAAACAACTGGGCATACGAACAGCTGTTCTGGTTTATGGGTCACCCCGAGGTGTACGTGATCGTGCTGCCGGCGGTCGGCGCGATCTGCGAGATCGTGCCGGTGTTCACGCGCAAGCCGCTGTTCGGCTACAAGATGGTGGTCGCGGCGATGGCCGCGATCTTCGTCATCAGCATGGGCGTCTGGATGCACCACCTGTACTGGTCGGGGGCAAACACGGCGCTGGACACCCCGATCATGCTCAGTACAGAGATCATCTCGATCCCGACCGGCCTGGTCTTCTTCGCGCTGATCGGGACGATCTGGCGCGGGCGAACACGGTTCACCTTGCCGATGATGTTCGCGATCGCGTTCATCCTGAATTTCCTGGTCGGCGGCGTCACCGGCCTGTACCTCGCGGACGTCCCGACCGACACGATCTACCACGGCGACATGTTCACGCTCGCGCACTTTCACTTCACGCTCGTGGGCACCGCCGTGTTCGGCTTCCTCGGCGCCTTCTACTACTGGTTCCCGAAGGTGTTCGGACGCCAGCTTGACGAGCGTCTGGGGAAGATTCAGTTCTGGCTGCTGGAGATCGGCTTCTGGGGCACATTCATCCCCCTGTTCTACGCCGGACTCCAGGGAGAGCCGCGCTGGCAGGCATACATCGCAGGCCAGTATGTTTCGGCGAATCGGATCTCGAGCACGTTCGCGATCCTGATCGTCGCTTCGGTGGCCGTGCTCGCCTACAACATCGTGATGACCTGGAGATCCGGCAAGGTCGCCGTGGCGAACCCATGGGGGAGTCGGACGCTGGAGTGGACGATTCCAAGTCCGCCGCCACTGGAGAACTTCGCGCATCCGATCGTCGTGTCGGCTGGGCCGTACGACTACGGCGTCGGGGGGCCGCGGGTGATGGGCGCTCCGGCGATGGCAGGCGGCGCCGTCGACACAGCTGGAGCAGCAAGGATGGAGATGCGCCACATCGACACCCCCGGCCACGCCAAGGCAGTCCGCATCGCCGTGTGGGCGATGATCGTGTCCGACGCCGTGTTCGTGGTGGCGGTCTACGCCGCCTTCATCTACTTGCACGGGCTGCATACGCAGGGCGCATTCAAGCCTGCGACAGAGTCCCGGCCGTCGGTTGTGGGGAGCCTCCTCGTCACGGCAGGCTCCGTGGTCGCCGCGTTGGCCTACGCCTGGGGGCAGAAGGGGATGCACTCGCGTGACACTGGGCGGTTGCGCACTGGCGTGATGCTTGCCGTCGGCGTCTCGCTGGTCGCGCTCGTGGGCGACCTCGCGGTGTTCGCTGACCTGAACTACCCCGCGCCGTTGCACGCCTATGGCAGCTTCATGTCGCTGTTCATCCTCTATCACGCGCTCCGCCACCTGGTCGTCGGCGTGCTGATCGGTGCGCTGGTGCTGGGCCGTCTGCTCAAGGGCCGGCTCGCCGGGCGCGATTACGTGATCCAGGCGACCGGCTACTGGTTCTGGTGGATAGCTATCACGGCCATAGTCCAGCTGGTGCTGATGATCACCATCGGCTGATATGGCCGACTCCCTGCCGCTGGCGCTTGTGTGGGCGACGCTGGCGCTGCATGTGCTCGGCGAGCGCCGGGCGGCGATCCTGACCGGGCGGCCCCGCGATGCGCGCGCGCGCGGGCGCGCGCTCGCCTTCTATGCAGGCCTCGCCACCATATTCGTCGCGCTCGCAACGCCGATCGACACCCTCGCCCAGAAGCTCCTCTGGGTCCACATGATCCAGCACATGCTGCTCCTGACCGTTGCGGCACCGCTGATCGTGCTCGGCGCGCCTTGGAGATCTCTCTGGCGCCCGCTTCCACTCGGCTTCCGAAGGAAGCTCGCGCGCGCGGCCTACCGCTCACCAGCGCTCGCGCCGGCCCGAGCCCTCGGCCGCGCGGTCGCTACGCCGCTTGGTGCGTGGCTCATATTCACCGGCGGCCTCTACGCCTGGCACCTGCCTGCGGCTTATGACCTCGCGCTGAAGAACACCAACGTGCACGCGCTCGAGCACATCACGTTCATCGGGTGCGGGATCCTGTTCTGGGCCCAGGTGACCGGTTCTCCTCCCGCCAGGCCAGCGCTCTCACGCCTGAGACGGATCACCTACGTGGGGGCCGGGGCGGCGGCGAACGTGCTGCTCGCGATGATCCTCGCGTTCTCGGTGTCAGCGTTGTATCCCCACTACGCCGACCTCGTGCACCGGCCAGGAGGAATCTCCGCGCTGACCGACCAGCAGATTGCCGCCGGCATCATGTGGAGCGCAGGCGACGTGCCGTTCGGGATCGCGATCGCTTGGCTTGTGCACGGCTGGCTGTCCGAGCAGGAGCGACGAACGCGCGACCTCGACGAACTCACAGCCGTCCCTGCGGACGATCCGTCTGTCGCCGACAGGCCCGCGCCAGAGGCGGCCCTGGAGCCCCGCCTCGCGGAGCCGACGACGATCGCCAGCGCCAAGCCGGCCGGCCGGTTGGGCAGCTGACGTGAGGTTCGGACAACAGGATGCGCTCGCCATGCCGCGGACCACCACACGGCGCCGTGCGTGGCGCCCGTTCGGGTCGCTCCGCGTGGCCCCAGTCGGCGCCGTCGCGATTATGGCGGCTGCCTTGGTCGGCTGCGGTTCGTCGGGCTCGAGTCACGTGGGGGCGCCACCGTCCAGCAGGTTGGAGGGGCTGCTCCTCAACGTGCCCGAGCCGGCGGCGCCGCTTGTGCTGCACAACTACACCGGCCAGTTGGTGTCGCTCGCGACCATGAGGGGAAAGGCAGTGTTCGTGACGTTCGTGTACACGCACTGCCCCGACGTCTGCCCGCTGATCGTCAGCAACCTCGCGAGCGCGCAGCGTAGCCTCGGCGCAGCGGCGCGGGATGTCCGGATCCTTGCCGTCACCGTCGACCCGCGCCGCGACACTCCGAAAGCGATCAGAAGGTTTCTCGCCGCTCGCAGCGCGCTCGGCCGGATGGACTACCTGCTCGGAACCCGCCCCCGGCTGCTCGCGACGTGGAAGGCCTGGCACGTCGAGGTGACCGCCAACAACAAGCTCCTCACGACGGGACACAGCGCGGTCGTCTACGGGATCACCGCGAGCGGGCACATGGCAGTCGTGTACCCGAGCGACTTCACCCCAGCGCAGATCATCCACGACGCCCCGCTGCTTGCGAGCAGGTGAGGTCGGCTGCCGACGCTCTTCCGCAGGCGGTGCTGCAGCCTTTGTCAAGGCGATCTGGGCAACCTCGCCCGGCCAGCCGCGGGCAGTAAGTCGAGTCCCCAGCTACGGGGCCCTCTCGCATCATCCGGCCGGAGCGACAGTATTCCCGGCTTCCAATCGGACGCCCGAGAGTGTGCACACGCAGCACGATCAGCGAGTAATCGCGCCGTTCAGCCGATTCCCTCTTCCGCTCAGGCAGGCAAGAGCGACAGTGCAGCCGCGTTCGTGGGGGATCCACCACCGGACGCCGTGGCGCCGGCGAGGACGTCGCGCTGGGGTGTGCACACAGCCCTTCGGCGCGTCGCACAGACCAAGGACAAACGAACATGGCAACAGAAGTTTCGCTATGAGGCGACTTCGCACGTGATCTTGCCCCACGGCTGCCCGTCGCCGTCGGCGACCAGAACGGGTCAGCCAGACCCACCCCATCAGGGGTCGATGCGAGCCGGGGCGTGCTTGGACGACATCGGAGGCCGATCTCGCTGCGCCCAGAGACGTTGCGAGGGGCGTCCGCTGGGGAAACGATCAGCGGACGGTGGCCTGCACGCGTCTAAGTCGCCGCTCACGCCCGGCTACGCGTGCCATATCTATTGCCTGTGCCGCAACCGGCCCGCGCTCCGCGGCCGAGGACTGCAGAGACCTACCTGCTCGCAAATCGCTCAGCCTCGCTGGCGGCGTGGCCGAGGGCTCGCGGCTCGTAGGTGCTCCAGAGCGGAGCGATCACGGCACGCACCACGGACGCGCGGCCGGTGCGTGGCGCAAAGATGTACGTCCAGCGCTTTGCCTGGTCGCGGTGCTTGCAGATCGCGTGGTCTCGGTCCGTGCTGGCGGATCCGCGACTGATCTGCTCTCCGCACATAGGGAGAGCGACTAGCGTGGCAGGTTGCGGCTGAAGCTGTGCGGGTTGGGGTTCTCAGCGGCAGCAGTCGTCGTTGCGGCCGGGCTGGTGTTCGTTGTTGATGGGCGGCGTAGTGCAGCAGCCTTTGCTTTGCCAGGTTTGGCGGCCTTCCTTGATGGCGAGGGCGGCGATGCATAGCGCGACGGCGGGATCGGCCCACCAGAGGCCGAGGGTCGCGTTGAGAGCGAGGCTTGCGAGCACGCCGGTGGCGAGGTAGGCGCAGAGCAGGTTTTGGGTGCCTTCGCCGGCGGTGGCGCCGGAGCCGAGGCGCTGGCCGATATGGTGCTTGGCGTTGGCGAGGAGGGGCATGACGATGATGCTGGAGATCGACAGGCCGATCCCGAGCCAGCTGGTGTGGGGGTGCTCGCCGGCGATCAGCGTTCGGATCGCGTCTTGGGCGATGTAAGGGGAGAGTAGGAAGAAGCTGATCGCGACGAGACGTTCGGCGTGTCGTTCGGCGTCTTGGGAGAGCCGGCGCGAGCGCGTGAAACGCCAGATGACGATCACTGATGCGAGCGCTTCGATCGCGGAGTCCAAGCCGAAACCCAGCAGCGCGACCGAGCCGGCGAGGATCGCCGCGGTGATTGCGATCGCGCCCTCGGCGGCCATGTAGGCCAGTGATAGCCAGGACAGCGCTTTGGCGCGGCGGATGAGGAGGTCGCGCGCGCCGGGACCTGGGGGCTGCTCGCCTACCGTACTGCTGCGGGCGATCGGCAGCTCGATCCGGGTGGTGCTCATCGGCAGGCCGCGATCGGGGTGAGGTGCGTGTCGATCAGGCGCGTGCCGAGCTCGGTGAGCGCGTAGAAGACGATCTTGTGCTCGCGCCGCGAGGTCGCCAGGCCAGCAACGCGCAGTGTGCGCAGGTGGTGACCTACGAGGTTCTCGGCCCGGCCGGTGATCCACGCCAGGTCACAGACGCATAGCTCGCGGCCTTCGCGTAGCGCCACGGCGATCGTCAGTCGCGTGGGGTCAGCCAGCGCCTTGCCTCGCGCGGCTATCTCGGCGATCGACGCCTTGTCGAGCTGCAGGCGGATGTCCTCTGCCCGGGGGAGGTCGAGGCACAACGGCTCGCAGCGGTCATCGCGCATGATCTCATCCTAACGCGCGTTGTGATGAGAGATCGAAGCATGGCGCTGACTGAACCAGGCGGCCGACACCAAGCATTGATCGGCGATCGCTGGTTTCGGCATATTGACAAGAATTATTAGGCGCGCCATAATCTCGGGTGCATTAGAACGGGCGATGGGCTTGGGACGGCGACCGTGCGCTGGTTACGCACGAGACCTCAGTTGTGCCGAACGGATCCGCGCCGACGACGATCCCGGGCACCAGGCCCATCGCGCGGGCCGGGTCGATCGAGACGATCTCACGGCCGAAGGGCAGCAGCGAGACCGGGATCAGCTTGAAGTTCGCCAGTCCGAGCGTTAAGCCAGGTGCGCGACCCAAGTCGGCCTCGAACCGAAATCCGACGCGGCATGTCCTTTGGCTTCCGCCGCTCGGGGTTGTGACACCGAATAAAGGCCAATCCTCAATCCGATGTCCCCGCTGGCGCATGACGCGCCCTCTCGCCGGCTAAAGTTGGGTGTCCGCTGCTGACGCGGCTCTGAAAGCGCGGAGTGACGTCACCCTATAGGCGATGTGCTCGCACCTCGAGCAACCCTCCCACCCCGCGGGCATGGAACAGGGAGATGGCTTCGTCCGCATAGGTGGTGCGTGCGGCGAGCCGCTCCCAGAAACCGACGAGCAATCGCTGCTCGCCAAGGCCCCGTCGCCGTAGCCCGTTCTCCGCGACCTTTAGAGCCGCCTCAACCAGCCGGTACATCTCCGGGTCTTCGTCTAGGAAAGTCAATCCGTGCCGAGCACCGGCAATCCGCAGCCGCCTCTGATTAGCGAGGGGAAGCCCCTCGATCAGCCGTTCGGCTTCCGCAAGGTTCTCAACGAGCCCCAGCGCCAAGGCAGCCACCTCGACCGCCGCGCCTGGTGGCTGGGCGCACGAGATCCGCGACTCGACGGTGCCGTGGGCCGGGGACAGCCGAGCGTCGAACTCCAGAAAATGGGCGAAGGCCACGATGTCCGCCGGCTCGGGAATGATCTCCACGACGTCTCCGGCGATGGTAGTGGCGCAAACGGCCGGCGCCTGCATGAACTCCCTGGCAGTCAGCGCCCGTGACTTCATGGCGAGCGCCTCACCGTTTCGCTCGGCGAGGGGGACCCGGGCGTCGAGCACAGCGCCCACGTAGTCGTCCAAATCGTGAAACGCGCGCGGTACGCCGCAAGGCAGGCCGGACGGCCATTCCCCGGGGTCGTATATGCGGTCGTAGAAAGTCTCGCGCGGTGCCTTCCATCCAGGATCGATGCTGCCTTTCCAGATCGGGCTGTTCGCCGTAAGCGCGATCTGTACTCCCGCCAGCGCGTTCAACACATTGAGGGCGCGGACCGCTTCGGAAAGCTGCACGTCGATGTGGCAATGTGTCGCCGCGGTCACCGTGAACAGGTGAATGTCCGCGCCGACGTCACTCGGCACGAAGCGATGCTTCGAGAAGCGCTCGTACATCAGGTATCGGCTGCTTCGTGTCACCAGTTCTCGACTTGGCGGGGTGAGCGGCTGCATACCGTAGCCGAGGACTAGGCAGTCGTTCGCCGCGCAGGAGGCGACGACCAACCTCAGGATCTGGTCGAGTCGGTGCTCTGCGTCGAACAGCGTCTGTGTAGGAGGGGTTGTGACCTCGATCGTCGGATATCCCAGGTCAGTTGACACGGTTTCCTCACCGCCATGGGGCTTTGCAACCTTGCGCTTCGCTAGGACTACATCGCCTGTCCACGGGTCGCGCACGAGGTGAAATCCGTAATCGTCCAGCCGTTCCAGTACGTCTTGGATCACCTCCCTCGACGGTGCGGCGCCTGCGTGGTCGACCACGATGAATTCGCACTCGAGCGCGACTTGGCGAAATGCTTGACCGGAACGCCGGGCGAAGGCGCGCCCGAAGAACTCCGCAAGATCGCGTTCGATGGAGGTGTCAGTACCCACGGTGCGGTCTTACGTTACTCGCCGCGAGGCGGCTGTACGTGATCCGTGGTTGCCCAAGCTCCGGGAGGAACTCATAGTTGCGGCTCGGCACGGCCAGCGTCTTAGTCGGCGGCCTATGAATCGGAGCGCTCGTTCTAGAAGCCGCGAAGCGCAACGATCATGCCGAACCGAGCTTCTTCGGCGGTCGTGCGGGTGCGAGTTTCAGGATCGTGAAGCGGCTGGAGGTGACGCTGACTTGGTCGAACCCGTCGTTGACGCGTACGCGTACGCGCGCTGAGCTCGAGCGGCTGAGGTAGGCGCGCGGGAGGGCGAGCTTGCCGGTATTCTCGCCCATGTACAGCGTCCGCCAGGTGCGACCGTTGTTGGTGGAGAAGTCGACCGAGACGATCAGGTGGACGCGATCGGGGTTCGTCGCTCGCCAGCGCACCACGACCGGGCCGGTACCCTTCACGAGCTGCTTGGCGCGCGGGGCGAGCAGCGTCACGCGTGGCGTGTGCGCGGGCTTTCGGTCGACCGCGAGCACCTTTCCATCGGAAACGACGGCGATCGCGGTCGACCCGGCGTGCTGGGGGAGTGCTCCCTCGAACAGCACCAGCGGTCCGCCGGGACTCTTGCCGTGCGGATCGACGTGCGAGTCGGTCACGAGGAGGGGCGCTCGCGCGAGCAGCCGCCCGTGTGCTCCTTGCAGCTCAAGGCTCATCGGCGACGCTGACCCGGTCCACGGCTGGCTGGACGGTGTCGGGTCGACGACTGCGATGTTCGGCCCGTCCGGGGCGATGTAGCCGTAGATGCTCGTCATCCCCGGACCGGCGGCCTCGGCGGTCTCCGCGCTCGCCTGTACAGAGGCCTCGTTGGCCTGTTGGCCGGCGGCGGCGTTGGAGTCGGCACCCTGGGCGGAGTCCGCTTCGGCGTGACAGGGCTTGTCAGCCTTCTGCGGAGTAGAACTGTTGAGCCCGACGTAGAAGCACGCTGCCTCGGTCGCGATGTAGTCCCAGTTGCGGACTGAGATCCACGCGTCCGTGCTTCCGAGCGTCCCGTCAGCATTGGGATCGAAGCCGGTGCAGTAGCTCATGAAGTCATAGAACTGCTGTGTACTTCTGCCGGCATCACCCGGCGGTTGCCCCGCCAGGACCGGGTAGGAGGGGCCAAACGTATTTGGCGCTGACGGAGCGGGCGCGGCTATGTCGAGGCCGATCCCATCGATGTAGCCCACCTGGTCGGGCGGCCACGGCTGGCCGTTGCCCCCACACGCCTTGCTGGCGTGGACCAAGCCGAAAATGTGGCCGATCTCGTGGGCGATGTCGGTCACTGGCCGTGTGTAGTCCACGACTGCCGCGGACTGGTTTTGTCCGATGTTGCCGGTCTCCACTCCGAGATCATTGCTGCCCACGGACGGGTTGCTGATGCCGATGATCGGCGTGTCGCCCAAGAGGTGATTGAGCTGGTGGTGGGCGTAGTCTTGGACCTCGTCGAGGGCCACGCCGTTCTTGGCTGAGCGGCTGACGCAGCCGTAACCGAAGACCTTGCCCCTGTAGCAGCTATTGGCGATCCAGTCGATGTCGATCGTGCCGAGCGGGGGGCCGACATCGATTCCCGCCGGGATCAGCCGTTTAGCCCACGCAAAATCACCGAAAAATGGGGGCGTGACGCCGCCGTTTTCCATCAGGATCGTGGCGATGTCGGTCTGGCCGACGTTGAGTGCGCTGATGTCGTACAGCCTGAACGTCCGGAGCGCAACGCAAGCCGGGTCTGTGCACGGGACCGCGGCGGATGGATTCGTGAGCGACTCGGGCGGCGGCGTCAGCGTCGCCGTCAACGAAATCGGTTGGCCGGTGGCATCGAAGAGCCAGCTCGGCGGCAGGTCGAAGTCGTACACGTTGGCCGACGTGCTGGCGCGCTCGAACACCGGCACTGTGCCTGATCCGGTTTGGAACAGCGGCGGCATGCCACCTACGAGAGGGCTGCCGGGCAGCGGCCGGCCGGCGGAATCGACGCCGGCGAGTTGCACGCCGACGCCGGGAACGAGACCGTTACCGGGCTGGTTGGGTGAGCTCGGAGGGCTGCCGGGCGCGTTGGGCGCGTCGGCGAACACGCGCACCACGGCCGGCATCCCATAGACGAGCTTCGTGCCGCTGTAAGCCACCGCTCGGGATGGGGGCGTCGGTGTGGGCAGCGTGAACGTCTGGATGCCCTGAGTCAACTCGAGCCCCTTGGATGCGTAGGCCATAGGCGGACTGGGCGGTCAGAACAGTCACGGGCACCACGATCGAGTGCTGCGCGCTGCCCGCACTCGACGACCCCGGCGTGCCATAGATCGTGACGGGGAACTGGGACACCGCCGACGCGTCCGCGGCAGCGGTGAACGTCACCATCACGTTGGTGCCATCGCCACCTGAGTCCGGCGTCGGAGTAACGCTAGCGGTGACATCCATCGGGGGCGTTGAGTAACTGAAGTCGATTGGACCGCTCGAGCCGCCGTAGCGGCGAAGGATGAGCGTCGCGGTCGCCGGGGCACCACCAGCGGTAACCACCACCCCGCCGGTGGAACCGGGGTTGACGAGTCCGAAATCCGGCGTCGGGGTTGCGGATACCGGTCCGTATGTCAGGTCCGTGAACTCGAAACCTTCGCCCTGATTCCCGTCATTGGCTGTCACCTGCACGAAGGCGATCGTTGCGGCCGTACCCGCGGCGGAGACCGACAGCGACGCAGGCCGCTCGAGGAGACGGTCTGGGTGTCGCTGCCGCCCGACCCGGAGATCTGGTTGCCGCTGGAGTCATACGCCGTCAGCGTCACGGAGGTCGAGGTACTGCCCGCGGCCGCAGCCGACATGCTCACGTGGTTGACCTCCGGGCTGAACTCGATCCACTGCGACAGCGTGCAGATCTCGTTGCTGCACTCCTGGCGCGCCACGTTCGCCGGCGACGGCGCAAGAGCGCTCGACTCGACATACAACGGCTGCGGCTGTGAAGCCCCGAGAGGCGACTGCCCGAACGTCACCCCCTGCGACGCGTACTGGGTCGTCAGCGTATCTCCGAGCTTCACCGTCGGGCTCGAGAAACTGATCGTGTTATCGGTCGCCCAGGCAGGCGCCGGCGCGCCCATAAATAACACGACCAGCAACACGAATGCAAGAACCACCCGAACCACCCGAACCACCCGAACCGTCGATCCTCGCCCTTCGCCCCGGAAGCCCTCAAGTCGACCGCCACGACCCGCAGCCTTTCAGTCCGTCGCTTCGCTCCCCGGGTGAGAAGCCCAAACCATTCACCGGCTGCGCGTAAGCGTGTCAACCGCAGCCGCACCCCAACCGGGGTCCAACAACTGCGGCGACGGCGGGGCAGCCAGCTCACAACCGATCGCAGCACCCTAACAGGCCAAGATCCGGGAATGTAGGAAACATGCCCGCCTCACCAAGCCGCCGACAGACCAGGCCTCGAACCACCACGGCGGCCGCCTACGCGATCGGCGCTGCTATTACGCGAGACCGTAATCACCGTCCCTGCCACCGCCCCCCGGCGAACCGAGACCTCAGAGGACGCCTGGGCAACACCGGGGTCGGACGCGGGTGGGAGGTTGTCCCGGGGCGCATCCTCTCTCCGAGACGCCGGCGCTTGCTCCGTGGGGTACGACGAGTAGGCCCGCCATAGCGGTAGCCACGCTCGGCCATGTGCGGCGGCGGCGTGCGCGTTTGAGGAACGCTCAGCGAGCGATGCGCGGGAATGCTGGTGCGAGGGTCCTGCTGCAGCC
>CALAQT010000074.1 GCA_937888775.1 uncultured Actinomycetes bacterium
AGACGTGTGCTCTTCCGATCTCAGCACGTCGAAGTCGAGGTAGCCTATCAGGCCGAGGATCAGCCAGGGGTTGTGGCGGCTCGACGCGGCCCGGAGGCGCGCATGCCGCGCGTGCTCGGCGCGCTCGCGGGGGGCGTGGAGGAAGCGCTCCTGCTGCTGCGCCGCCACAACCCCTGGCTGATCCTCGGCCTGATCGGCTACCTCGTCTTCGACGTGCTGATCCTCGTGTGCACCTTCCACGCCTTCGGCACCGCGCCGCCCATGTCCGTGATCTGGATCGGATACCTGATCGGCGAGCTCGGCGGGCTGATCCCGATCCCGGGTGGCACCGGGGGCGTGGACCTCGGCCTCGTGGGCATGCTCGTGCTCTACCGCGTGCCCATCGGAGCCGCCACCGCCGCCGTGCTCGCCTACCGCGCGATCGCGCTGTGGGTGCCCGCCGTCACGGGCGCGGCCGCGTTCGTGCTGCTGCAGCGCTCGCTCTCGCGCGAGGCGCTCGCGATCTCCGAATGCCTCCCGGGCGGCGAGGTCGAGGTGATCGGCCGTGGCCGCGTGCGGCTCAGCGCCGCAGCCGCCACTGCCGCCGCGCGCGACCGCGCGGGCACCTCCGCGCGGGGCTAGCCTGGCTTCACGACGAAGGCCACCAGGCACCTGCTCGCGGCCCACTCCACGTCGCCGACGCGCAACCCTTTCTTGGTTGCGAGGACGATCGAGATCATCGAGTTCCGGCTCACCAAGCCATTGGGCTGCACCACCTGGACTTCGAGCGGCTGCACCAGGTTCCCGCCGATCGAGCCCGTGGTCGCGGCGACAAAGGTGCAGTGAGCGCTTCGCGGCTCTGGTTGTCCTACGTGGGCTCCACATCGTTCGGCGGGCGAAGGCCGTCGAGTGTGGTTTGGAGGATGGGCTCGAGGTAGCGGGGGTCGGCGGGGATCGTGGCGATGGCGATGATCATGTCGAGGATTTGCTCGAGCGTGAGGTCGTCGCGGACTTCATGTGCGTGTTGTGCGGCGGTGAGGAGCGGCCGGCCGGCGGCGATCACTCGGGCGCGGGACTAGGCCGCGATCGTGCTCCTGTAGCCGCGCGCTCGCGCAAGCGGCTTTAGGACCATCGCCACCGCCCGCAGGACGGGCCAGGGCGGCCTGACCGTCCGAATCTCGTCCCCGAACCGCGGCACCATGACCGCGAGCTGCAGCGGGCGCGGCATCCCCTTCGCGTCGAGCTTCCCCGCGTTGGCGAGTGCGAAGAGGGTCTCGAAGAACTCCGCGATCGCGAGCGCAGGCCGAAAGAACCCGATCGAGTGGGCGTCCTCGTGCCCGTCGTTCCAGAACCGGTGAGGGGTGTTTGGAGGTATCGAGATCGAGTCGCCCGGGGCGAGTTTGCGCTGGACGCCGTTGACTTCGAAGACGAGCGAGCCCGAGAGGAGCTCCGCACCGCTCTCCTGCTTGGGGTGGACGTGCAACGGCTCGCGCTCGTCGGTCGGGGGATTGACGCTGTCGATCCGCAGCGAGTCCCGCTGCAGCTCGAGGAAGGTCATTCGCTGCCCCGTACGCGTGTTCGTGATTTGCTGACCCAGGTGTGCCACCGATCGCCTCCTAAAGTACAACGGGTTCCGAAGCTTCGGATACCGTAGCATGATTGCGTGATGTTCGAGACCCCTCACTCCGAGCGACTGCCGGTCGGCCAACTGCTCGGGAACCTGATTCGACTCTTTCGCTCGGAGCTCGCCGTTCGCGGAGAGGCGTCCGCCGGTGTCGAGGGGATTCGACCTGCCCACCTGCAGGTGTTCGGGTCGATCAAGGCGAGCGGCTCCAGGCTGACCGATCTCGCAAGTTCGTCGGGGCTGTCCCTGTCGGCCATGGCCGAGCTCGTCGATGGGCTCGAGCAACTGGGTTACCTCAAGCGGAGGCCCGACCCGAGCGACGGACGCGCGAAGCTCATCTGCCTCACTGAGCGCGGGTGGCAAGCGATTCGCGAGGGCCGGCGACTGATCGCGGAGATCGAAGTCGATTGGGCCGGTGCGCTTGGCGGGAGCGACTTCGAGTCGCTCTGCCGGGACCTGCAGCGCCTACTGGACGTTCTCGACCCGACCGTTCGCGAGCAGTACGTCGACACGCCCCAGTAGCGAGCGTGGTGACCGGCCGAGTGCGGGATCGCATCAGCGCCACGATCACCGAAGCTGAGGCTGCACCAGCTGTCGCGCGGAAGCGATACTCCCGGCATGTCCTCGGCCTTTGGGTTCTGAACCCCGACGCGGATCTGATCAGCCTCGAATTGCAGTCAGCGCCACGATCAAGCGCCGGACCCGCGCAGCCCGCGTCTCCAAGCCGCGCCTTCCCGGTCCCTGAAGGAGCCGGGAAGGTTCTACCTTCGGGCAAGTGGTCGGGAAGAGCGGAGTCGACCCGGTTTCAGGACCGTCTGACCGTGGGGACTGTCTCACCATGGCGTGCGCGACCGAAATCACGCCGTAATCGGGTCTTGATCCGCCCGTCAGCGATAAACGGCCCAACGGCCCTTTACAGTCCACGCCTGCTCGCCGAGCGATGCGAGCGTCCTCACCGACTCGGCACTTCGCTTGCGCATCGGACGATCTCCGAGCGCGTCGGCTGAGGGCAGCGAGACGCCTGCTCCGCCATGGCCAAGCAGAAGCGTGGCCATGGGCCGGCCGCCGGCCGGTTTAGCCGCCCTCGCCGCTCTGGCCCGTGGCGACCATCAACATCATTCGCGGATAAGGAGCAACCATGATCCTCGCAACAAGTATCTCCCTCGTAGGCGTCCTCGTCATCGTCGCCATCATTGGGGGCGTCATCTGGATCTTCAATCACGTCCGCTAGATGGTCACGCTGCGCTAGTGGCCGCGAGCACGACAAGGGAGGCGAGGGCAACCGATGGAGGCTGACCGTCGAGGTTCGCCGAAGGGTGCGGTCGCTCTACGCGGGGTGGGAACCGCGGCGGCCGGAGCGCGACGGCGGACTGTCGCGCTGCGAGCGTTGGAAGCGATCACAGTTGCTCGTCTAGGCCAATGGCCCGCTCAAGCATCGGATCGGCCTGGTGACCCTCGTTACGGATTGCCTCGAGCATTCCGGTAGCCAGGGCATCGAGCTTGCTTTGCACGGCGGCCTCGGCCCGCAGCTCAGCGTTCTTGAGCAGCGCGACCAGCAGCAGCGTTGTCGCCGTGAGCGCGGTGCCCGCGGCTTGCTCATAGCCACTGCCGGCCCCGAACACGTAGCCACCAAGCCACGCGAGCACCATTCCGACGCAGACAAGGAAGAAGAAAGGCGAGCTCGAGAAGTACGACGCTCCTTGAGCGAGCCGGTCGAACGGTCCACGACGGTCCCGCGCCCCTCGCTCACTGGGATGCTTCGGCGACCACCAGCGAACGACGGCGCCCTTGGCGCGATGTGGCTGCTCACCCATAAGGGCCAGCGTAGCGTCGTCGGGTCGCGGATCGAGTGGACACTCCCATTCCTGCGTGTCCGGCGTAAGGAGCGGTGTTGTTCGCCTCGGGAAACCCGCAGCCGGGTCATGGGAAGCTACAAATGTGTTCAGGGGCGTGGCGGGCGTATCGTTGGTCGGGAAGGACGCCAACCCAGACAGTCGGGACGCTTGACGACACCGACGAACGAAGGAGACCGAAATGGGCGAGCAGACCGACAAGATCAGCGGACGCGTGAAGCAGGCCCTCGGAGCGCTCAAGGGTGATCGCGACCTCAAGCGCGAGGGCGAACACCAGGAGCGCAAGGGCGAGGTCAAGGGCCATATCGACGACGCCGTCGACAAGGCGCAGGACGCAGCCGACGACCTGAAGGACAAGGTCGAGAGTGCCGTCGACAAGGCATAGGCCGGAGTCGATCCGCGCGGCAAAGCGTGCCGTGTTCGCGCACCAGTTCGACCCGATCTGGTGGAGTCTGACCAACGACGACCACAGGTGGCTGCGGAAGAAGTTGGATCATGAGGAGAACGCCGACGGGGCGTTCGGTCGCATGTTGGCCGGTTACGATTCGCGCAGCGCCTAGCGCGTGCGGGCTTGATCCCCGGCGAGAATGATGAAGCGGACGATCGCCGCGAGGCCGAGCCAAATCAGAACTCCGGCCCCGATCCTGACACCGCTCGTGTGATGGTCCGGTTTGGTTTTGTTGAGCGCGACGAACAGGACGAAGGCACCGCTTGCGACGAGCGCCACGACCCACGGCGCGACCGTTTCGCGGAGACTACCCGCCGCCCGGCTGTTCGTGCCGTCGGTGGTCTCCTCGAGGTCGGCCATACACGAGTCATACCCGATCCACCTAACCCACTTTGGTCGGGGCGGGGTGGCTGCGGCATCGGCCCGCCTGAGACGCGCTGGTAGGGCGCCGAGGTCGCCCACGCGAGGTTCGCTCGACTAGGGCTTGTGTACCTGTGCGCGGCTGTAGAGCAGGGTAAGCAGATGTCGCTCGAGCGCGGTCGGCGGAGGTCGGGAAACCCTGATGTCATTCAGGCTGACTTCGGCTCGCCCGACGACGAACCCGTAATCATCGAGGTACAGGACCTCTCGCCTCTGCTTCCCCGTCGGGGAAGCGCCAGTGATGGTCGTCTCGACGCGGAAGCCGAACGCGTTCAGTCCCTCAGGCAAGAGGCGCGGAAGGACCGTCACCGTCGTTGGCCCGATTTGTGTGGGCCGTGCCGCGCCTTCGGCGAGCTGGGGCAAGTCGCGCGCAATGCAGGTCCGATCACGGGCGCTTTGAAGCGCCGCGTAATTGCGGCCCGCGATCGCAGCGCTCGGCTGCACTTCGATCGAAGATTTCACGCGCGTAGCTTCGTCCACGACGTTGCCAACCCGGAGCGTCGAGGATCTGATGTCCGCGATCCGCCGGTCGGGCAGCATGGCCCCGGCACATCGAGCAACTTCCAATGCCCTCTGCGACGGTGGGCCGCTTTCTTCTTCGTCTGCGATCACTTCGGCACCGGGCACATCAGTTTGTGTGAGGTTGACCTGGCGGGCATACGCTCTCGCGTGGGCCTTGGCAACCGACACGGCGCTATCCGCCGCAGTGCCCGCCGCAGCCACCGTCGCGGTCTTCTGGCTGCTGCCGCACCCGAACACGACGATGCAGGAGACAGAGAACAGCAACGTCATCCCGACCATTCGGAGCACACCGGGACCTTATCCTGTGCGCGACCGTGCTCGCGGTCGCCGCGAAGCGACGGGCCTGGCCGATCAACGCGGCTCGTAGGAAGACGTTCAGCCAGTAAAGCCCCTGATCCCTGCGGGCAAGTGAGGCTAGTGGCCGTGGCCTGTGAACCCCAGAGCCGCTAGGTCATGAGGTGCCACTGCTTCCACGCCAAGACAGCGAATAGAAGTGGTGCGCGTCGTTCCGAGTAACCTCTGAAGGCGTGCTCGGCTTCACGATTCTCGCAACACTTCAACAGCGTCAAGATAGATCGGTCGCTGATCACGAACATCATCGATATGCCGCACGCCGACGCCCTCGCCGCTGCCATCATCCAGATGGGCCAGGCGCTCGGCAAACAGATGATCGCCGAGGGTGTCGAGACGCTGGACCAGGCCACTCGCCTCCAGGCACTCGGATGTGACATCGCCCAGGGCTTCCACTTCGTGCAGCCCATGGCACCCGCAATGCTCACCGCGCTGCTCCGGCATCGGCACACCTGGCTGCCCCTCATCGGCGAAGCCACGCACGCAGCCACGGCGGCGACCCACTCGCACGACCCGTGACCCAGTGTTGAACGGCCGGAAATTGACACGCCCCCGAGCGACTACCTGAACAGACCAACAACGGGCCCCGGATCTCGAGATCGGCGCCACCCGAAGGGTCCGCGATCCTCGTCCGGAGCGCTCGTGTGGGCGCGCGGCCAGCGGACGGTCGCATAGGCTCGGAGGGAGAAGCCCGCCGGACTGCGAGTTAAGTCGACTGCAGTGGCACTGCCGGGCCCACCGGGCGCGAGGCTTTCGAGGAGGCCAGCTGCTCAGCCACTTGCCGGTCGCCACTGAGGATCAGCCTGCTCGCGTGCCACGGCGTCCGGCATAGAGGGCGGCGTCAGCACGCGCGATGAGCTCGTCGAGCGTGTCCGGGTCCGCGAGTACCGCCAGACCCACACTCACGGACGCCTTCGGGCTCCTCTCCGTCAGATTTCGCGCCACCTCGTCAAACCGCCGCCGAGCACCTTCGACGTCGACGAACGCGAGAACAAGTCGCCCATCCGAGCGGCTGGCTCGGTCGATCTCCCGCTGGAGATCGATTAGGCCACGGCCACGCCGAAGCACTCCGGTCAAGACATCAACGCCCGCCTCCGCGCGGTCGCGGGCAGCCTGCTTCCGATCCTCTGCGGCCACCTCACGATCACGCGAACCCCGACCTCTGTCGCGGGCTGCCCCTTCGCGGTCGCGCGCTGCCGGCTCGTGCTCGCCGATCGAGAGGCCGTCAGTCCGTTCGCGCTCGTTGGCCGCACTGTCGCGTTCCTCGGCCGCACTGTCGCGTTCGTTGATAGTCATTCGTGTCTCCGCCGTATCTGCCGCCCACTGTACCGTCCGCTTAGCGGTCGGGGGCGCGCAGAGCCTTCACACGCTCGCTCTTGGATTGAGGCAGGCGTAGAGGCGCAGCCTCGCGAGACCCCCGGAATGGACGATTTCCAAGCGTGCCGTCCGACAGGCTCAAAACCCTCCCGGGATAGGCCCCTCAGCCGAAAGCGGCGTCCTTAGCTCGTGCGCTCTACCCAAAACGTTTGGCCAACGTGATCTGAAGAGGACTGGCTTGCTGCACCGAGTGCCCAGCCAACGGGTTGCCCGACAGGGAGCAGCGGGTTGCCTGCTGCGGTAATGCACTTAGTCAGGTCGACAGTGAAGCTGAGCGTGTTTGCCGGGCTCGCCGGTTGGTCGCTCGTCGCGTCAACTAGCCAGCTAGTCCCCTGGACTGGGCCGAACCCGTTTCCTCCCGACCCAAGGGTTAGCGTTGGCGGCAGGTTAGAGTAGGACGAGGTGGAACAGCTCCCCCCGAGGTTGTCGACGAGGTGTAGGCCTCCCCCTCCCGGGGGGCCGCCGTTCCCGAAGCCGATTGTGTATCCAAGGTGTCCAATATCCATGAACGCTGGCTCGCCAGCTCCGGGTATGCCTGGTCTCTGGGGTCGAAAGACGGTGAAGGTCACGACCACGTCGCCGTTCGGTCCCGCCGCCACCTTAAGCGGGTTCTTTGCCGTGCCGAGAAGTGACGTGTCGGGGTAGGTGATTGTGCCAGAGTTACCGGCGCTGTCCGAGTAGGAGGCGATTGCCGGCACAGTATTGAAAACGAAGCCGATCGTTACCGGGGCCTGGGTCGTCGTGGCGTTGTTGGTGACGACCTCGGTGGCTACGTGCCCGGAGCCGATCTGCGCGCTGGTCGCGTTCGGGTCGAGATTGAACTCCTTGCCGTTCGGGTCCGTGCCCAGGAGTCCGTTCGGAGCTGCGGGTCCGATAAGCTCACCGAAGCCAGTGGCGGTATCAAGCGAGCCGGAGGGAAAGGGAACGGTTTGGTAGTAACCCCAAGCCGAAAGCTGTGGCGGTCCTGTCTCGGGCAACCCCTCCATTTGTGCCTGTCCGGTACCGCCCTGTGAGCAGAAACTCAATCCGTTGCAGTTCAGCTCAACGCGGTTACCTGATGGGACGTTGGTCAATAAGAGGTCGAGCTTCGACGGTAACAGCGAGTCGATCTCGGCGGGGGTGGTACCAGCGGCATCAACGTTGAGTGTTTCATCCATCGCTAGTAACATCTGTGACGCCCAGGGCGAGATGGCGGTCTGATCGACTAACGGGGCTGGAGCGCCTGGCGGCGTAGTAACTGGAGGTGTGCCCGATGGGGGTGTACAGCCGGGCGGTAGAGCCTGCGGCGGTGGCGGGCATACAGAGGCAGTCCTCGCCTCTGTCGAGGCACCTTTCGCCTTTACGGCTGGGACTAAGGACTTCAAAACCAGGGTGCCGGGGACCGCGACGTTGAACTCGTTTGGTATGCCGATGTGCGCCGGGTCCTGCCCCGCGCCTGCGGCACTGCCCTTAGTCTTGGACACTACCAGTCCGAGGTTGCGCCCGTTACCGATCGGAACGCCATGCTTGGCGTAAGCCCAGCGCGACCTGTCTAGGTTCTTGGCCGCGAGCCTTCGCGCCGGGTGCGCGTAGCCCCTCGTGGGCACGACGACGATTGTGCCCACGTTCGTGCCCGCCCTGATTCCGGTGATGACCTTCGTTGCGCTCCCGCCGAAGACGACGGGCCCCGCGTACAGGCCGTGGCTGTTCACGAGCTGCAAGGTAACCTTCGAGTCCGGTGCCGCGATCCGGAATGAACTCTTGTCACTGAGGACGACTTTACCGTTGTAGCCGAGGACGACAATCGTGTAGCCGGGGGCGCTAAGACGCCCGCTGACATACTTGATCCGGGCTTGTGAGGCATTCAGCGCTGCAAGGGACAGCGCTGGTGAGATGGCGAGAGCCAGTAGCGCGCCGGCCGACACTGCGATGGCGAGCCGACCGCAATCAGCCCTACGTCCAGCCCTCTGTGCAAGGGCCTGAGCGATACGCCGCTGCCTTCTCGCGTTCCGCTCCGTTCTCACGGTCTGCTCCTGACATCGGTGTCTTGCCCCCCTCAACGCTCCTGCCGGGGTGTGCCATTCAAGTCTCCAAGGTCTATCGACCAGCCGAATGGACAACTTGAATCCCACCATCCGACGCGGACGCTCGGATCTCGCGTAGGGCGCTAGCGGGTCGTCTACAACCAGGAGCCAAGAAGTTTGACTTTTCTGCCGATGCCTGGGTGATGGATCACGCCCTCACTGGCCGGTGCTTTCTCGGAGCAGCAGGCGTAGCCGTGCTCGTGACCGGTCTCATCGGGGCTTGGATCGGACTGCGTATCGCCGGTGCCAGTGGCCCGCCGGCGACCTGTACGCCGAGAACGTCGAACCCGCGCGCGTCAAGCTAGCCCTTGGAGCGGCGACCACCGGCGAGGGCGGGCCGTGGCACAGGCAGAGCAGTCGGGATGTTTCGGCGTGTGGGGTGCATTGATTCGATCGGGCGTGGTCTTACGCGGCGATCGCGTACTCGTGGATGAGGCCGCCGAGCCGGTCGTGCATGCGGATCGCAGTCGCTGACGGGCTTGCCGTTGTTGGCGGCGGGTGCCGGGGTTCGGGAGGGGCGAGCCCGAGCGCACGGTGCGGCCTATGGGTGTTGTGGTGCCCGACGAACTCCCGCAGAACGTGCTGTAGGTGCCGGCGGTTTACGATCAGCAGCCAGTCAAGACACTCCCGTCGGATGGTGCCGACGAACCGCTCGCAGGTCGCGTTGGCCTTCGGTGCTCGGACCGGCGTACGGATCACCCGGATTGCGTCGGTGCTGAACACCGTGTCGAACGCGCGCGTGAACTTCCCGTCGTTGTCACGGATCAGGAACTCCAGGCGCCCGTCGCGCTCCGGGAGCGAGAACACGAAGTTCCTGGCTTGCTGCGCCGTCCATGCGCCGTCCGGATGCTCGGTCATACCGGCGAGGTCCACCCGCCTGGTCGAGAGCTCGATGAAAAACAGCACGTAGATCCGCCGCAGGGTGATCGTGTCGACCGTGAAGAAGTCGCACGCGATCCACGCTCTGAGCTTGCCCGCGGATGAACTCGCGCCAGAAGATCCCGCCGCGCTGGCCGGCCGGCCCGATCCCTGCTCCCATAGGGATGTTGCGGACGCTCGTCTGGGAGACCTGGACGCCGAGCCCGATCAGCTCACCGGTGGTCCGCCGGTATCCCCATCGCGGGTTCTCGCGAGCGAGCCGCGCGATCAACTCGCGAACCTCACAGGTGACCCTCGGGCGCCCGGGACGCCGTCCCGGATAGGTCCAGCGGCGAGCCACGAGCCGGCGGTGCCACGCCAGCAGCGTTCCCGGGGTCACGAAGAACAAACGCCAGCGCCCACGCGGGAGCAGCCTGCTCGCCGCCGCCAAGAACGCGCGGTCCGCGGGCCGCAATGCCGGGCGGGCAACCTGTCGGCGCAGGACCGCGACCTCGTGGCGCAGGACGATGATCTCCAGCTCCTTGAACTCAGACGAGCGAAAACACAGCAACACGAGCGCCATCAAACGCCCCAACAGCACGTACAGCAACGACGCCAGCACCAGCCCCTCCCCTGATCGACCGAGCCAGCGACACTACGGCCTCGAGCGCCCAAAACGCCCGTGCCAGCGTGCAGGATCGAGTTTATGCACCCCACACGCCTCCTCTTGCACCAAAGCGCAAGTCTGGAGGCGTGCTACGCCCGGGCTGGCAGGGACCGAGCGGCGCACGCCGCAACCCGCCGCCCCCTCGTGCAAGGTGAGGCGGCGTCGGGCCGGGGCGCTACGTGGCCGTCAGACGGCGGCCGGAACGGGGACGACCTCGGCGAACTTCACCGTGTCGATGAACTGCCGGAAGCGCGCAAGCTTGCCGTCACGGATATCCCAGATGTGGACGACGGGCAGGTCCAGGGCCTTCCCAGTCGCTTTACCGGTCCCCGTATAGCGGACGACCGCGGCGACGGTTTCACCGGATCCCATGAACTCCTCGGGTACGATCGCGAAGCCTTCGACGTCCTCAGCGATCGGGCCAAAAACCTTCTGCGCGACGGCCTCGCCGCCGTGGTGCAGACCCCCGTATGGCATGCCCTCAGCCTCGTACCATTCGATGTCGTCAGCGAATGCGCCGAGCACGGCGGGCACATCGCCTCGCGCGAACGCCCCGTAGACACCCTTGACGAACTCGATGCTCTGCTCACTCATGGCTCCCCTTTGTTCGGCTGCTTGTGGTCTGAAGCTATCAGGCGGCGAGAGACCGAGTTCAGGCACGATGCCAAACCACGCGGGATCCGCAGCTCCGCCTCACCGCCGGATCCGCAGCTCCGGAAAATTGACAAACGTGCTCGGTACGCTCAGGCCCGGCAGGGTCCGTAGGCCCGGCGCTGGTGCCCTCCGACTAGCTACGCCTCGACGAGCAGGACGAGGGGGTCGGCCCGAACGCCGTCGTAGGCCATCGCGTCGGCACCAGCTTGGGACTGCATCACAGCCTGCAAGGCGGCCATGTCGGGAAGAAGACCCAGCGTCTACTGCGCGTGCTGTTGCGCGCTGTCTGTGCTGCTCTTAGCGGAAAGCGACACCCTGGAGCTCGCGGAACGTGGCGATCGCTCCTCGCGCGAAGGAGCCGCGCGCTGCGTGTCGGTCGAGAGTGCTGCGCTTGCTCAAGAGCAGAAGCAGAGCGGTCGGTCCTGGCTTGGCGAGAAAGCGGTAGCCCGCTGCCTCCTGTCGTGTGCGTCCGCGTAAGCTGTCGCGGTGAGGAACAGGATGAGCGATATGAGCACCGGAAACGGCAAGGTGGTCGTGAACAGGTGTATGTCGCTTGACGGCTTCATCGCCGGTCCCGGCCATGTGATGGACTGGGGCGGTGGTCGCCAGCTCACCGACTTCGTCGGGCCGGACGAGTTCCACGAGATCGCGGCGGCCACCGGCGCCATGCTCGTCGGCCGGCGGACCGCCGACGTCGGCGACAGGATGGAGGCCGAGAAGCCGGGCAGCGTCGACTACCCCTTTTCCGGACCCGTGTTCGTCCTCACCCATCGGCCACCGGAGCCACCGGATCCGGACATCACGTACCTCACCGGTGACATCGGGGAAGCGGTCGCCACGGCGCGCAGCGCCGCGGGCGGCAAGAGCTTGGAGATCCTCGGCGCCGACGTGGCCGCCCAGTGCCTGCAGCGGGGCCTTGTCGACGAGATCCTGGTGTACGTACTGCCGGTGCTGCTCGGCGACGGCATCCGCTTCTCGCCCCCGGGCCTCCCCCGGATCGACCTGGAACCGGTCAGCACCACGCGGTCGGGCACCGTCACCATCCTCCGGTTCCGCGTCCGCGAGTAATCCCCACGTGCGGTTTCTGGGCCTGCTCGTCTCAGCTTGCCGCTTCCGGGCTTGCCAGTACCGCTGCCCGCACCGGCCAGTTGGAACGAAAGCAACAACGCCCGCATTGCCCAGTCGAACGACTCCCTGCGCGTGAAAGGAGTCGTCTCGCCCGGCGCTCATCAGGCGCCTCCTTTGGACGACTAGCAGGCGTTTCGGGGGGTCGCTGATTGGCTCGTGCTTACCCACGAAACCGGGAGTCCCATATCGCGTCGCCGAGACCACCGTGGGAACACGATCACCCTATGTCGATCCGAACGCGTCCGTTCTCGGCGCCTCTCGGCCCCAGTGCTGAACCTCGTCCGGACCGGGCGACCAACTTGTCGTTGTCGGCGCGTTTGTTGGGCGCGCGCGAGGCGGAAGCCTCCAGCGCAGAGTGGGGGTGCAACTGGGCCTGTGTCGGCACCTATGGCGCGGGTGTCGAGGTGCGGATTGTGTCGCGGAACCATTGTTGGGCGGGGTCGTTGTCGAGGCGCGGGTGCCAGGCCATCGAGTAGCTCATGGTCTCGAATTCGGTTGGGGCGCGGATCACGCGCGTGGTGTTGTCGCGTGCGGCGTTGGTTGCGAGGCGCCAGGGGAGCGTGGCGACGAGCATGGTTCCGGGGACCGCGGCTGCCGCGGCGGCGTGGAAGGGCACGGTGAGGCTGGCTCGTCGGGGTGTGCCGCGCGCTTGGAGGCGCTGGTCAATTGCGCCCTGCTGGCCGTCGGCGATGTTGACGACGACGTGTAAGCAGGCCAGGTACTCCTCGAGTGTGATCTGCGGGCGCGTGGCGAGCGTGTGCTCGCTAGACAGCAGGCAGACGAAGTGGTCCTCGAAGAGATGTTCTGAGCGTAGCGGCGGTGGTGCGGCGCCGCCGTGGAAGACGAGGTCGATCACGCCGCGTTCGATGTCGTGGAAGACGGCGTGGTGCCACGCCTCGAATTGCAGTGTCGAGTTCGGTGACTGCTGGAAGACTCGTTGGAAGATTGCTGGCCCGAGCACGGCGATGGTGTAATCGGTTCCGGCTAGCCGGAAGGCCTGGGCTGCGGTGCGGGCGTCGAAGGTCTCGTCGGAGAACAGCGACTCGAGGCTGGGCAGGATGACTGGCAGTTGTCGTTGGATGCGCTCGGCTCGCGGGGTTAGTTGGTATCCGCCTTGGCTGCGCACCAGGAGTTGGTCGCCGAGCGTGTCGCGTAGTTGGCGTAGTGCGCGGCTCATCGCGGGCTGGCTCATGCTGACGCGCTCGGCCGCGCGCGAGACGTGCCGCTCGTTCAACAGCGCGGCGAGTGGTCCGAGCAGATTCAGGTCAACCCCCTGGATATCCACCATGCGCATACTCGGTATAGCAAATATCGCATTGACGCATAGCTTTTGGGCGGGCACCGTGGGTCGGCGGCCAATTGGCGCGACAAGACAATCCGGTGGCCCTGGCGGCCCCGTAGGAGAACGACTATGAGTCAAGAGCAGCGCGACACCCTCGATCAGCTCATGCGCAACGGACCGCTTGACGTCGGCGGCGATCCGCAGGAGCAGCGCTCGACCTATGAGCGGATGCTGACGGCACGACCGCTTCCCGACGACGTTGTCACTACGCCCGGCAAACTCGGCGACGTCACGACACTCGCAATCGAGGTCGACGGTGTCGAGTCGGCAGACGTGATCCTCTGGTTCCACGGCGGGTTCTACATCGTGGGCTCCGCCGCCACGTCTGCGGCGCTCGCCTCGAGTGTCGCTCGTCGTGCGCGTACCCGTGTTGTCTCGGTCGACTATCGGCTCGCGCCGGAGCACCCCCACCCCGCCGCGCTCGAGGACGCACTGGCCGCGTATCGCGCGCTTCTGGATAGCGGTGTGCCGGCCTCGCGGATCGCGTTCGCCGGGGAGTCAGCCGGCGCGGGGTTGGTCATCGCGACGCTCGTGGCGCTGAAAAGCGCCGGGCTACCGCAGCCGTCTGCGGCGGTCGTTTTCTCGCCGTACGTCGACCTCACGCTGAGCGGCGCGAGCATCACCGGGAAGACCGCAGTTGACCCATCGTTCACGCCGGAGGGTGTGCGGCGCTGGGCCTCGCTCTACGTCGCCGGTGGCGACGCGGAGGACAGCCTGATCAGCCCGCTGTTCGCTGACCTGACGGGCTTGCCACCGCTACTGATCCAGGCCGGCTCGCACGAAATTCTGCTCGACGACGCAACGCGCCTCGCGGCGAGCGCGGCCGCCGCAGACGTGGCGGTGACCCTCGATGTAACGCCCGGGGTGCCGCATGTCTTCCAGGCATTCGCCGCAGTGCTGGACGAGGGAGATGCTGCCCTCACGCGAGTCGCATCCTTCCTGAGCTCCCACCTGTCGCAAGAGGACTGAGTGCCCGATGCTCGCGTCAGCTCCCGCCTCTCCGGCTCACAAACTGGACTTGCGCTCTGTGGGGGCAACGGGCGCGTGCGAGTTCGAGTCCGACGCGCCCGAGTCGGACGACTTTCGACAGCACGGCTACGAGCCAGGACGCGCCCACTTTCGCCGGCAAAGCGGGAGTCTGCCGAGCGGACCCCGAGGCGACCGCAGCTCGTCCTACGCGAGAGCGCGCGGCGCTAAGTCCGACGCTCTCGCTCTTGGGGGCAAAGCGGCAACGGCTGTCAGCCGTCCATTTGTCGACGAGGTCGAGTCTTCGCGAGAATGGGCGTCCTAGAACTGCGACTACCGGTCGGAGGCGCGGTACTGCTCAGCTCTTGTGGCCGTGTGTAGCCTTGGCTGCGCGGATCGTGACGGTGGTCTGTGTGGTGCGTGTCGCCGCGGGGTCGCGGGCGACGATGGTCGCGCGTGCGTGCAGCACATGGGTGCGGGCGAGCAGCGTGCGTGCCTTGGCGAATAGGTGGAGCTTTACTGTCGTTGCGTGTCCGCCGGTGACTTTGAATGAGCCGGCGGCGAGGGTCAGGATCGCGGCCTTGGGCTTCTTGGACTTGTGACGGGCTGCGCTGGCGCTAACGGCCGTGAGCGTCTGTAGCGTCACCGTGCCAGTGCAGCTTCTCCCTCCGGCCTGGCAGGTCACGTTGACGTTGACCGTGCCCGATAGGCTGGCCGCCAGGGAGCTGCTCGCGAGCCCCGCGTCGGGAACCGGTGTGAGTGCCTGGTCCGCACCGTAGTTGGTGCCGCCCGCGTTGCTCGCGACGATCCGGAAGTAGTAGGTGGTGCCCGCGATTAGGCCGTTCACCGGCGCGGACACCGCCACGGCGCTGGTGCCCGATCCGGGCAGCGTCGTGCAAGGGACGCTGGCCCCATATGACGTTGTGGTGCCGTAGTCGAAATGGCAGTCTTCTACCGTTCCGCCGTTGGGGTTTACCGTCGCGTTCAACGTAGCTGAGGTCAGCGCGAGCGCTGATGCCGCACCGGTCGCGACCGTCGGCGGGTTGGGGAGCGTCGTGAGCGTCTGGTCGCTGCCGTAGCTAGCACCCCCCGCGTTGGTCGCATCCACCCGGAAGTAGTAGACCGTGTCCCCA
>CALAQT010000075.1 GCA_937888775.1 uncultured Actinomycetes bacterium
GCCCGAACAAAAGCCGGGAGCACTAACCCTCTCGTAGTGCGGAAAATGGGGCTAGCTGAGCGTGGTCGAGGTTCGTCTTGAGCAAGCGCTTGCCGAACCGCGTACCCGCTGCCGGCGTGCGCGATGGCACCACGTCACATGGTCCCCTCGCCGCTACTGCTTCCCATGCAAGGCAGAAGCCAGAGCTCGAACCGTCGGCGCTTCCCCTATCGCGTGGAGGCAACGGGCCGCGCCGCGAGCTGGCGGGCAAGTGCTTTGTCGCGAGGCTGTCGGAATATTTGGAAAGAGCGGGATTCTGGGGGTCGGCCGGCGGTTCCGCGGAACCGCACTGTGTTAGGTGCGGTTCTTCGCCTCTCAGGTGGTGTTGGCGATCCAGTGGCTGTGGAGCTTGAGGAGATTGTGGGTGGCTGCCACTAGCCGCCACTCTGACTGCGCGGCGGCTCTGCCTCTTCGCATGAACCTGTCGATCCGCCTGTTGTATTTGATCTGTCCGTAGACCGGCTCGACGGTGATCTTTCGTTGTGCGTAGAGCTCGCGACCGCGATCGGTGGAGAGCCTTTGGCGCATCAGCTCGTAGAGCCCGTTCTCCCAGCCGGGGCGTTTGCCCTCGCGCATCGTGCCGTCGGGCGGGATCAGGACCTCGATCCCTCGCTCTGTGATCGACTCGATCTGGCGCGAATGCCAGTAGCCGGCGTCACCCAGTACTGCATCGGGCATGTCGCTCACGCCGTGGCGCTCGAGGTGGCGCAGCGTGCTATCGAGCATCGGTTCCAGGTGCCCGAAGTCGGGCGCGTCGACGTTGACCTCTGCCGCGAGAATGATCTGGCGGTCGTTGACCGCGGTCTGCGCGTTGTAGGCCTGGCGGGGTGGGGTGCCCTGGGTGCGCATCACCCGCGAATCAGGGTCTGAGAGGTTGATCGTTCCCTCCGGCAACTCCGCCGGCACATACGGCTTGCTGTTGCCCTTCAACACGCGGCCGAGGGTGTCGCGCGAGGTCGCCCGCCAGCGCTCGTAGGCCTCATTCGCGGCCACGTCCACCCGATGGTTCTCCTCAAAGCGACCCAGCGCCTGGAACAAGCGATCCTCCCGATCGCGCCGCACCGGCCGCGCTTCGCGCTCCCGGCGCTCCTCCAGCTCGCGGCGCGCGACCCGAAACCACTCGCGCCGGCCACCACGACGCCCGCCCCGACCGAGCACCACCTCTGGATCGACCACCACCTCAGCGGCGGTCTCCTCCTCGCTGATCGCGCGGTCCTTGCGCTCCGCGATCCGCCGCTTCGCGTCCGCCAACGCCTGTCGGCGCCCTTCTGGGGTGCGCAACGGTTCGGGCAGCTCATCGCCGCGCGCGTCACCGTAGAGCTCGTCCTCAGCCCGGTCGATCTCCTCGGCCTCGCGCAGAATCTGGGTGACGATCTCGCGGTAGCAGCGGTTCTGGTCCATCGACGCGTTCGCCTTGATCTTCGTCCCATCGATCGTGATCACCCCGACCGACACCAACCCCGCCTCCCGGCACAGACCGAGCACGTCATCAAACAACTCCTCGATCTCTGTCTCGTGCCGGCGGCGGAACTCCGCGATCGTCGAGTGATCCGGCGTGCGCATCGCGCAGATCACCTTGTAGGCCACGTCCTCCCAACACGCCCGCTCGATCCCCCGCGACGAGCGGTTCCCGCGCGCATACGCGTACAACAGCAACGCAACCATCATCGCCGGGTCATACGGAGCGCGACCCGCAGCACCCAGCCGATACGCCTCGGTAAAACGAGCCAGATCCATCTGCTCGACCGCCCCCAGCACCGTCCACACCAGATGCTCCTCAGGCAGCCACTCCACCAGCGACGGCGGCATCAACAACAGTTGGCCGCGTTCACACGAAACGAAATCTCTAGCCATCCCGGAAGTGTCTTAAACCCACCAGACGGCACCGATATTCCGACAGCCTCGCGACAAAGCGCTCGTCCCAGCGCCCCGAGCTCGTGGCCGCTGCTCGCACGCGAAAGGGACAGTCACAGCGATGGCGACTATCGCTTGCTAGGGAGCCTTACCAAGGCGAGCCAGCTAGCGTCCGAGATGCTTGCTGAGACGCGTCGAACAAGCAAGCGCCTGAGCAGAACACGTCGTCGCGGGTCGGTGAGCGGACGCGTGAGCCAGCGGCTCGGTCAGCACCAACCGCTCGTGGTACCGCTTCGACGGCAACATCGGGGCGGCGAGCGCCACCCGCCACGATGCGGACTAGGGGGCCCATGCCCCCGCGAAGCGCGGGAACGCCCCGTAGGGGCCGACGCGAACCTGCCAGGGATCGAGGTTTGTCCGCGGGGGAAGGCCCTGCGAACAGTGGCGCGAACCGTTGTCCAGCCCTACTCGTCGCGCAAATGACGGACGCCGACGGCGTCCGACGAGAGACCCGCTCCGCTCGCCGCGCGGTACTTTCGCTACGCCGTAATGGAGTCACCAGGCGACCGCGTTCGCGTGGCTGCTTCAGTGGGCGGCGGGGACGGCGCGGCGGCGGAGGCCGAGCAGCTTCAGCTGGCCGACACCGCATACACGGGCGGGAGCCGCGCCGTGACCTCGAACCACGTCGCCCCCGCGTCGCCCGAGCCGAACACCTCGCCGGTAGTCGAGCCGAAGTAGATTTCAAGCGACGGCCCAGAGCCCTTGCGCTGGAACGCCTGGCGCAGGACGGTCAGGTACGCGTCCTTCTGCGGCAGCCCGTCGCCGCGCGGCGCCCAGGTCTCACCCCCGTCGCGCGTCTCGTACACGCACACGCGCCCCTCCGGCATCACCCGGTCCATGTCGGCGACGAGCGGAATCACGTACGCGCTGTCGGGGTCAGCCGGGTCGACAGCCAGCGGGAACCCGAAGTCCGACGGGAGACCCGCGCCTATCTCGCTCCAGCTTGAGCCGGCGTCGTCGGAGCGATACACCCCCCCGTGGAACTGGATGAACATCCGCTCCGGGCGCGCCGGCGCGCGCTCCATGTGGTGCACACACAGCGCCGTGTCGGCATCGGGCGGCGGCTCGGGCAGGTTCAGCTCAGCGATCACCTCGTCCGGCAGGTAGCGCGGCGTCAGCCCCTGGTTGCTCCGCCGCCACGAGCGCCCGCCGTCGTCGGTGTGCCAAACGCCCGCCGCCGAGATTGCGACCGACAGTTTGTCGGGATCGCCCGGCCACGGGGCGATCGAGTGCAAGCACAGCCCGCCGCCGCCAGGCTGCCACTTCGGGCGCGTCTCGTGCTCCTACAGCCCAGCATTGATCTCCCACGCGGAACCGCCGTCGGCGGACTGGAACAGGACTCCAGGATCCCCGCCCGCGTACATCAGCCCGTCGGCCTCGCCGGGCGAGATCACCCAGATCCGCTCAAGCGCCTGCTCGCCCCCCTGCGGCAGCGCGACGCCCTGGGCCTGCTCCCATCCCTCGTTTCGCTTGGCGCCGCCCCAATCGCTCGCCGGCAGCTCGGTGTAGAAGACCTTCGGGCCGTAGAACGGCGAGGTCATCGTCGCGAGCACCCGCCTCGTGCGCGGGTCGCGCACCGCGTAGTCGACCGGCTCGCCGGCGAACGCCCGCGCGACGATCTCCCAGTCGCCGCCGGGCTCGCCTGCGAGCGCGAACAGCCCCTTCTTCGTGGACACCAGCAGCTCGGTCATCTCCTCAGCCTCCTGTGATCGCGGGCAGGATCTCGACGCGGGCGTCGGCGGCAACCGCCGTATCCTCCCCGCCGCGCTCGCCGTTGACGAACACATTGATGTGACGCCTGATCAGGCCACGCTCGTCGACGATCCAGCCGCCCAGCGCGGGATACTCGCGCTCGAGCTCGCGCAGCAGCTCGAGGACCGTGGCCGCTTGGAGCTTGTGCTCCCCAGCGCCGCCGGCCAGTTGTCGCAGCGGCCCGTGGACGCAGACGCGGGTCATAATCAGATCCTAAGACCCTCGACGGCGCCGAAACTCATCGACTACCCAACGCAAACGTCCGCGGCGGCGAACGTGCTGCTGGCCTCGCGTCCGACACCGGGCAGGCGTCTCACGAGCCAACGTTGCTGGGCTAGCGACCGCCTCCAGGCAGCCCCGGTTGCCGCAGCGGTAGATCGGGCCGCTTGGGTCCGACAACACTTGGCCGATCTCTCCCGCCACCCCGGCAACGCCCGGGTACGGCTGGCGAACATAGAGCAGGTCGTCGACCCCCCGGGCGGCACCGAATGCCTTCTCGCCGAGGGCGCCGACGTTCGCGTCGTTGTCGAGCGCGACGGGGACTCCGAGGCGAGCTTCCATCTCCTCCGCCGGGCGGATCCCGCGCCAGCCCGGGAGGATGCCATCCGCCTCTAGCTCGCCGGTCGCCTTGTTGATCGGGACCGCGAGTCCCATGCCGACGCCGAGCAGCTGGTCGGGTGCGACGCCAGCGCTGTGCAGCGCCTGGCGCACGAGTTCGTGCGCCAGCCAGGTCGAGGCTCTCGGCCGGCGCGTGGTCGACGTCTGCCATCGAGTAGTCGTCCACGATCGGCTCGCCCGACAGGTCGCACAGCGCCACCCGGATGTGCTGGTGGCCGAAGTCGAGGCCGACCGCGAAGGCGGCGCGAGAGACGAGCGACAGCAGCAGGGGCGGACGCCCGACGGCCGCTTCCGCGCTCGTTCCCGGAGGCCGCTGCGCCGGGGTGCTCCTCGACCAGGCCGGCCCGCACCAGCTCCTCGACGAGGGTCGAGACGGTCTCCCGTGAGAGCTGGGCGTGGCGAGCCAGATCGGCTCTGCTCGACAACGGGCGCCGGTAGCCCGCCTCGATGATCCTCAAGCGGTTCATTTGGCGCGGACCGAGCATGGGTTCGTCGATACTTTCGCGTTCACGACTGCGGAATTTGCCGCTAACCTGGATCTCTCCCCGGTCCTTTTTGACCTGGGATTGACATATCTCGCCACGCTGTCGTCTTGGAGGCTTGACTTCTGTCAACGCTCGACGTAGAGTTCGCGCGCCGCCGTCCAGGGAGTTGAGGTATATGAACGACGTCGACTGCGTTGGGGCGCGACCGAGCCAGGGTAGGGCTCGGCGCATGCCGGTCGGCGCGCGGGGACCGCGGAGGAGCCTCTTCATCTCCCTCGGGACGCGATCAAGTCCATCTCGAAAGGGAGCGCCCGATGCGTCTGCGTCTGCTTCTGCTCACGTCTGTCCTCGCTGCTGCGATCACCGTCCCGATCGCCGTCTCCTCCGCCTCGCGGCCCCGTAGCGCAGACCCCGCGCCGATCTATTTGAACCGCTCCTACTCGCCGGCCGAGCGCGCGGCGGATCTCGTGTCGCGCATGACGCTCACGCAAAAGGCGTCGCAGATGAATTCGAGCCAGGCGCCGGCGATCCCTGGCTCGTCGTCGATCCCGACCGGTGTGTCCGCCTACGGGTGGTGGAACGAGGCGCTGCATGGCGTGTCGCGCCTGCAGCTTGCCCCGTCGGGGAACGCGACGGTGCTCGATAACACGACCTCCTACCCGATCAGCCTCACGCTCGGGTCGTCGTGGGACCCCAACGCCATGTACCAGGAGGCGTCGGCGATCTCCGATGAGGCGCGCGAGGTGGTCCCGAACAACTCGCTCGACCTCGACCTTTACTCGCCGACCGTCAACCTCGGCCGCGATCCGCGCTGGGGCCGCAACGACGAGGCGTTCTCGGAGGATCCGCTGCTCACGGGGATGATGGCGTCGCAGTTCGTCGACGGCGTGGAGGGCAAGGACCAGAATGGCAACCTGCTGCCGCAGGGCGGCGGCTACCTGAAGGCGATCGCCACGATCAAGCACTATGCCGCCAACAATACGGAGGGCGATCAGATCGGCGGTCCCACCGATCGCTTGACCGGGACCTCGAACATGGACGAGCGTACGTTGCGCGAGTACTACACGGCGCAGTTCAAGCAGATCATCCAGCAGGCCCACCCCGGGTCGATCATGTCCGCCTACAACTCGGTCAACAACATTCCGTCGCCGGCCAATATCCACCTGATCGACACGCTGGCGCGGCAGACCTTCGGGTTCGGCGGCTATTTCACCTCCGACTGCGATGCGGTGTACGAGATCTATCACGGCCATCACTGGCAGCCGCCCGGGTACAGCCGACCGCTGAACGCCAGCGAGGCGCGCGCGTTTGCCAGTGCCGCCGGCGAGGATCTGAATTGCAACGCCGGCTACGCCGACAGTTTCAGCTACGGGAACACGCTTCCCGCTGCCGCCGGTGAGTCGATTCCGACCCAAACCGATACGTTCAACGTCAATGACATGGACACGTCCCTGGTGCGCCTGTTCACCGCGCGGATGCAGCTGGGCGAGTTCGACAACGTGGCCAACGAGCCGTGGGTGAAAGCGGCTCGCGCGCAGCTTCCGCCCGGCACCTGGACAAACTCCGACGCTAACAACGCCGTCACCGAGACACCGGCGCGCCTCCAGCTTGCGCAGCAGGTCGCCGACCGCGGCTTCGTGTTGCTCAAGAACGCCGGCACCACGCTCAACGACGGCACCACCGGCACGGTGCTGCCGATGCACGTCCCGAGCAGCGGTCCGTTCAAGGTCGCGGTGATCGGTTACCTGGCGAATCCCTCGCCCAGGGGGGAAGTCGGCTCCACCGGCGCCGCGGCGGGCGCGATGTACCTCGGGGGCTACTCGAGCGACCAGGGTACGCCGGGCGACGCCAACGAGGTGACCCCCTACCAGGGCCTCAAGCACGCGATCCAGGCGATCGATCCGAGCGCCACGGTCGACTTCTACAACGGGTTCACGGGCACCCCGACGAACGCCTTGCAACTGACCACGATCGACCAGAACGCGGTCAACGCGGCCGCCAACTACGACTACGTGATCGTGTACGCCGGGACCGACGACAGCACTGCGAACGAGTTCTCCGACCGCACCACCATGGCGCTTCCGGGCGCACAGGCCGACCTCATCAACGACGTCGCGGCGAAGAACCCGAACACGGCCGCCGTGATCGAGTCGATCGGGCAGGTTGACGTCGACAGCTTCCGCGACAACGTCCCGTCGTTGCTGTGGACCTCCTACAACGGCCAGCGCAGTGGCGACGCGCTCGCGGACGTCGTCCTCGGGAAATACGACCCGAGCGGTCACCTCCCGTTCACCTGGTACGAGAACGCAAGTGACTTGCCGGCGCTCGATGACTACAGCATCCGTCCGAGCTCGACCAGCATGGGCCGCACGTACATGTACTACCGCGGTCCCGAATCGTTCCCGTTCGGGTATGGGCTCAGCTACACGGCGTTCAAGACATCAAACCTGAGCGTGGACCGGAACCGCCTCAGCGCCAATGGCACGCTGCAGGCCAGCGTCGATGTGACCAATACGGGCTCGGTTGCCGGGGAGGACCTCGTCCAGCTGTACGTGTCCACCCCCGACGCGCCGGCGTCCCTGCAGCGGCCGATCAAACGCCTGGAGGGCTTCCAGCAGGTCGAGCTCGACCCCGGCCAGACGAAGACGGTCACGCTGACCGTGTCCGTGCCGAACCTGGCGTTCTTCAACCAGAGCACGAACCGCTACGAGGTCGACGACGGCCGCTACGGGATCCAGATCTCGAGTTCGTCAGCCGACAGCGACATCCTCGCGCAGCAGTTCGTCACCGTCGGCGGCAGTCTGACACCGGTCCCAGCCACGCTGACGGCCCAGCCGACGATGCTGGGCGACGCTGCGCGGGGCATCCAGTCGCGGGTGATGTACCCGGAGAACGCCATCGTGCGTCCGAACCTGACCGTGTCGATGAACAACGAATCGCTGTACGGATTCATCGAACCCGGCCAGAGCAAGTCGTTCCCGCGCGAAATGCGGTTCACGTTCTCCAGCGACCATCCGGACGTGGTCGCCGTCGCCCCGGGCGACGCGATCCGGACGCTTCGCAACGGCGTGGCGACGATTACCGCCGAGGTGAGGTACCGGGGTGTCACCCGCTCGACTCAGTTCGTGGTCAGGGTCCTGTCCGAACTCGACCGGCTCGCGGTGGACGCCGGGCAGATACGTGGGTTCCATCCCGACACGTACAGCTATGACGTGATCGTCCCCGACGGTGCGCCCGTCCCCAAGGTCAGCGCGGGCTCACCCGATCGGACTTCGACCGTGGCGGTTACCCAGGCGAGCGATGTCCCCGGACACGCAATCGCCACCGTCACCGGCCCGGACGGCATCACCCAGACCTATACCGTCTACTTCGCTCGTCGCGCTCGAAGTGACGACCTCAGCGGCACGAGCGTGGGGCCGCAGTGGACCTGGCTCCGGCAGGATCCAGCCAACGAGCAGGTCTCGGCCGGGGCCCTGACTATCACGCCGGAGCAGGGAGACCTGGGCGGCACCAACCCGCCGGCGCGCAACGTCCTCCTCCAACCCGCGCTGGGTAACTGGGCGATGGTGACCAAGCTGACGTTCAGCACCGCGCCCCACGTGGCCAACCAGCAGGGCGGCATCATCGCCTATCAGGACGATGCGAACTGGCTGAAGCTCGACTGGGAGTACTCGAGCGGAACGCCGGGAACGGCCGAACTGGCGGAGACGACCTCCGACAACCAGAACATCGCCGGCCAGCAGATCACCCAGGTGCTGGACACGATCCCGACCGCTGGCGTATTGACGTCAGACACCGTGTGGCTGGCGATGGACAAGGTGGGGTCGCGCTATACCACCTACTACTCCACCGACGGTGCTCACTTCACCCCGATCTACAACGTCGGGGCGAGCCTCAGCAATGTCAAGGTGGGGCTGTTCGCCTCGAACGGTCCCGCCACCACCAACGACCTCAAGGTTTCCTTCGCACACTTCCACATAACTAATTAATCGGGGTCCCACGGTCCGGCACGGCCGCCGGTAGCGCGTCAGCTCACCGTCCGCCGTGCCGCGCCCGCATCGTCGATGTGGGGCAACCAGCTCACCCGACTGCCGCGCCCGCTTTCCACACCGCGACGCGATAGCCGCCGACAGCGGTCAGGCCACTGTCGCAAAGAGTCCGGCAAGCGCAAGCACGCGAAATTCCGCTGGACATGCAACAAGCGCCTTCGGAACACGCTCTCGACCCTCGCTCACAGCACCCGCATATGGAACCCCTGGGCCGCTGCCCGGTATGCCGCCGCCAGAGCCGGGGGACACAACCACCCTCGAGCGTTACGCACCCTCGGCCGTGCCTGGACTCGCATCATCTGGCGCTGCTGGAGAACCCACACGCCATATGACCTCACCCGGCACACCGGGCTTCAACAGCACATGCTGGTGACAATCCCTACGCCGTCCGGCCCCCGGCCCGACCTAGCCGCCACGCAGCGGATGGCCGGCGAAACCGTCACCCGCAGGGCCGGGCGCGAAAGCGCTTGACGACAAGCCGCCAGCCGCAATTCCCGCTCGAGGTTGACGCAGGACGTCTTCGACGCAGGCGGCGCCGCGTCCATTGTCGCAGTGGCTGGCACCGCGATGCTGGTCATGCTCGGCATCCTCTAGGCCTGCATTCCTTGACCGCCAAGTCGCCGGCCCGGCAGTCGCGGGTGCGCGCGGCAGCCCTGCGGGGGCGTGCGGCACATTCCTTCAGGTGCGCCACGGCGCCTTCCCGCGCGTTAGGATGCTCACCCCAGCGCTCCGGGCCGACCAGCCGCCGACGGCTCCCGTGGTAGCTCGAGTGCCTCGCATGTCGAGCCGAGCAGGCATCAGCGACTGACCTCTCTCACGAGCTCGGAGCTCGTCGCTGCTGCTCCGTCGCCGTTGGGGCGGTCTCCACGAGGCGGCTGCCCTCGGCCGGACGCACCCGTATGACGAGAGCGGCGTCTCACAAGGGATCCGCGAGCGGGCGCCTATGGACCGCATTCTGGTCAGGGCGACCACTAGCTTCTACGCCACGACGTCGTCGCATTAGAAGTGTTCGGTGAAGATTCGCACTTGGTGGGGCTATTCGTACGCCGTGGACCTCGGCATGGGCTAGAAAGACACCCGCTGGCGTCGACCGTCCCTCGGACGGAGCCGCCCCGGACTGCGTCGGAGCTGAAACGCTCCGCCGCGGTCGCCGCCGTCGGGCTGTTGGCCGGTGTGCGACTGCCTTCGCGGGATGACGCCGCGACCGAGCCGTCCAGCCCGGGCGCTTGCTGGTCCGCCAGGCTCGGCAAGCAGCGGCACGCGCGAGCTGAATCGCTCGCTGCGCGGTCGTTGCAAGCGGGTCATCGGATTCCGGCCGCCACTGCTTTCGACGGCGAGCGATCGTGCGATCCCGCCGGTCGGTGTGATCGCAAAGCCACGAAGGCAGTCGTCCCGTGTCGGCCGCCCGGACGATCGCAATGCGCGAGAAGCGATCGTCCCACTCTCATGTGTCGCTCACGAGCGCCTGGCCGCATGATGCAGTCACGCGCTATACGTGCGCGGCCAAGAGGAACCCGGTGGGTCGTGGCTGTGCATCGCCGACATCTTGCGCTCGTCAGTAGCAGACGTCACGCTATTGCGTCATGGAGCGCTGGCTATGGGTGACTGAGCCCCGATTCTGGGGAACGCTGCGCGGCGGCAGCCTCGACCACGGGCTCCTCGTGACGTGGACCTGTGACAAGCGAACCTGGCACGGGGACTTGGCGCTGCTCTATCGGGCGGACCTCGCCAAGGACATCGCTCACGTCTTCAAAGTCGAGAGTGACGACCCTTGGCTCGATGTGCACCCAACAGACCCCAAGCGAGATGCGTGGTGGTGTGACGCCACTCGGGTTCACACCCTCCAGCATCCGCTACTGCTCTGGGATCTGCGCGAGGACAGCCGCCTCGACGGATGGATCGCACTCCAGGTCAATCTGCACGCCCTGTCGTTCGAGATCCCCCATCACATCTGGCGTGCGCTTCTCGATCGAGCCCACCCGCTAGATCGAATTGCGTTCCGCCGCTCCGGAGGCCAATAGCGGCGCGGGTGCGGGCGGCGACAGACCGCGACAATTCGTCCGGGTGATGGGCCCCACAGGGTGGGCACGCGAATGGGACGGTTGAAACGTCGCCGAAGAGCTCGCGCGCGACGTGCCGGCGGAAAACACGAAGGCGAGTGGCGGCCTTTGAGGTCGGTCTCTTGCGACGGGTTCTCGTGCAACGAGGAAGCGAGCCTTCTTCGGGCCCTAGCGCAGGCGCGCCCGCCGATCGCGAGCGCCGAGGCTTTAGCTGGGCTTCACGGCGTGATCCCGGCCTCCATGGCCGGGAACGGGTACTCGTTGACGGCCGGACTGGGCAATCCGCGCGGCATCGTGTATGGCTCCAGGAGGTGCTGCAGGGTCAGGAAGACGCCGCCCAGAACATCAAGGATCAGCCAGACAGGCCGTCCCTCCATGTCGTTCCGGTACATCGCCTCGTTGTCGGCGTACTGCGGCTTGCTCGGTGGAGGGAGATCATCAGCTGCTCTCCACGCCCATCCACCCTCCCGGCCGGAGCGAGGCTCCATGGCGTCGGACCAATCGTGGTGGACACTGTTTCGGGCGAAGGAGACCCCGCCCATGATCTCGCCGTTCGGGATCATGTCCCGCCAGCCGTACCCCACCGGTCTCCCGTTCGGGACGAAGTGGGCCCTCGTCCGCTCGTCGAGGGCTACGGCCCAGTTCAGCGCCTCAGCCATGGCGGTGTAGCTCAGGACCGGGTCGGTGTCCCGTGTCGCCACCTCGAATCGGTTCAGCGCATCGACGTAGCCGACGAACATGGCGTGAAACGTCACGATGTTCTGGTCGTAGGGCTCCACATCTCTCAGACTCAGATCTCCGGTAGTGGGCTGGCGGGCGATGTCAAGGCTGGGAGGTGCTGTAGGTGATTTTCCGGGGGTCGCCGGCGAGTTTGGGTGGGGTGTTGTTGATCTGGTCGATCA
>CALAQT010000076.1 GCA_937888775.1 uncultured Actinomycetes bacterium
GGAGTGGCTCGGGCGGGCCGACGTGGCGGCGCGGGCCGTGCGGCTGATCCTCGACGGGGCGCTCGAGCGCGACGGCGTGTCGGGCCTGGCGCGCAGGCTCGGCTACTCCGAGCGCCAGCTGCACCGCGTGCTGATCGCCGAGGTGGGAACGGGCGCGCTGTCGCTCGCCCGCGCGCAGCGCGCGCAGACCGCGCGCATCCTGCTGCAGACCACCGATGTACCGATCACGCAGGTGGTCTTCGGCGCGGGCTTCAGCAGCGTGCGCCAGTTCAACGAGACGATCCGCGAGATCTTCGCGCGCACGCCCACGGAGCTGCGTGGTCGCGCCGGCGGCGCGTGCGAGGGCGCCTCCGCGGCGAGCCACGCGATCACGCTGCGCCTCGCGCACAGGCTGCCGTTCGCGGCCGCGCAGCTGCTCGGGTTCCTCGGCTACCGCGCCATCCCCGGCGTGGAGAGCTATGACGGCGCCACCTACACGCGGAGCCTGCGCCTGCCCCACGGCGACGGCACCGTCGCGCTCAGCGCCGATGACCTCCCAGGCGAGATCCGAGCGGTGTTCGTGCTCGACGAGCTGCGCGACCTGACCGCCGCCATCGCCCGCGCCCGGCACCTGCTCAACCTCGACGCCGACCCCGTTGCGGTGGACGAGGTCCTGGGGGCCGACCCGCTGCTCGAGGAGCTCGTCGCGCGCACCCCCGGCGTCCGCATGCCGGGCGCAGCCGACGGGTTCGAGCTCGCGGTGCGAGCCGTCGTCGGCCAGCAGGTCGCCGTCGCGAGCGCGCGCACGGTTCTCGCCAGGATCGTGCGCGCCGCCGGAGAGCCCATCCGGGCTCCCGCCGGCGCCGTCACGCACAGCTTCCCCGCGCCACACGCGCTCGCCGAGCTCGCGCGCCGCCGACCCGATGCCTTCGCGATGCCCGCATCGCGAAGGCGGACGATCGCAGCGCTCGCAGAGGCCGTCGCCGCGGGAGAGATCTCAATCGACCCCGGCGCCGACCCCGCGGCGCTCGAGCGCGACCTGCTCGACCTCCCGGGCATCGGGCCGTGGACCGCCGGCTACATCGCCATGAGGGGCCTCGGCGACCCCGACGCCTTCCTCGCAACCGACCTCGGAGTGCGGCGGTCGCTCGCACGCCTCGGCGCCGCCGCAGACCCCCGCGCCGTGACCGCCATGGCCGAGCCGTGGCGGCCGTGGCGCGCCTACGCCGTCGCCCACCTGTGGGCCGCCGAGGCGGGATCGCGGCCGCACGCAGGCACGAGCAGCACACGCCACTGAGCGCTGGCTCGACGCTCTTCGTGGAGACTACTGACACGGCTCAGTAGCTGACGCGCCCGCCAGGGAGTGGCTTCCCGGCTTGTCCGATCCACCTTCCGCTCATACCGTGGTCGCCATGCCGACGCTTGTTGCCGAGGGCGCGCGCAGGGACGCGGACCTCTGCGATGCGCCACTCCTCCTCGCGCTTCGCAGCGAGGAGACGCAGCGGGCTCCCGTGTGGTTCTTGCGCCAGGCTTCGAGCGCGCGCTGCCGCAGTATGCGGTCGGGCACCAGGAGCGCATCGCCCGCATTGACGCTGCGATGCAGCAGCAGCTTCCCGGCGTCAGCCTGTGCGGCGCCGCCTGTCGAGGTGTCGGCGTCGCAAGCTGCATTCGCGACGGGCGAGCGGCGGCTGAGGCCGTCGCGGCGGCTCTGCATGCCGGCTCGGGCGGAAGCGAGCAGCACGCCGCTGCGCGCCTGGTCCTGACGTCCAACTGAGAACAACGAGAGGAGCCCCACCGATGTCCAGCGTGTTGCCCGCCGAGAAGACCCACCCCACCGACGACTTCCCGCACGGTCTTCTCTACACCGCCTACGCCGCCTTTCGCGTCCGCGGGTCGCTCGCCGGGCACGTGCCCGGAGAGCTGGCCGCGGAGGCGGAGCTGGCGATCACCCAGTCCGAGGGCGTCGCCGTCCGCGGCTTCTACACGACAGCCGGGATGCGCGCCGACTGCGACCTGCTCCTGTGGCTGGCGGGCCCCTCCGCCGAGGCGATGCAGGAGGCCCAGGGGGCGCTGCGCCGCACGCGCCTGGGCGGGATGCTCGAGTCCTTCTGGCAGGCAGTGGGGCTGCACCGCGAGGCCGAGTTCAGCAGGTCCCACGTCCCCGCGTTCTTCGCCGGAGAGCCGCCGCGCAACTGGCTGTGCGCCTACCCCTTCGTGCGCACCCCCGAGTGGTATCTGCTGGAGCCGGAGCGTCGCCGCGAGCTGCTGATCGAACACGGGCGCATGGGCCGGGACTACCCCGACGTGCGCGCCAACACCGTCAGCGCCTTCGGGCTCGGCGACTATGAGTGGCTGCTCGCCTTCGAGGCGGACGACCTGGGGCGCATCGTCGACCTGATCCGCCATCTGCGGGCCGCGGAGGCACGCCTCTACACCAAGAACGAGCTCCCGTTCATCACCGGGCTGCGCAGGCCCCTCGAGGAGATCCTGGCAGAGCTGCCCTAGCCGCATGCTCGCGGCGCTGGACAGGCACCTGACGCGCCCGCGGCTCGCCGCGTGGGCAGCAGTGACGGCGCTCCTCGGGTGGGCGCTGATGAGCATCGGGGCCATTCGTTCGCGCCTCTGAATCCGGACTCGGCTGCCCCGACTGGCCCGCTTGCCACGAAGCGCTCGTGGTTCTCGACGGCGCGATCTGGGAGGTCAGGGTCGACGGCAATCGGGTGATCTACCGCATCCTGTTCGCGCCGGAGGGTAGCCGTGGCCAGATCCTCCTTGCGCTGGAGGGACTCAACAAGAAGACGCAGAAGACCCCACCGGCCACGATCGCTCTGGCGAAGCGACGCCTCGCCGACTGGCAGCGGAGGGGAGAGAAGAAGCGCGCCGCCCGTCACGGTCGGTCTTCCTGACCGGCAACCACTTGCAACTATCTCCGTTAAGAGATACCATGCTAGATATCCGCGAGTCAAGACAGCAGGCGAGGCCGATGCCCAAACCAGACTTCCTAGAGCAGATGATCGACAAGCGCACCGCGCGCAACCCCGAGTTTCCTCGACTCCTGGATGCAGCTCGTCGGCGCCGCGAGCTACTGCGCACACTCGCCGGGCAGCGCGAGGAGCAGCAGCGGACACAGACTGCCATCGCCGCGGCGATGGACACATCGCAGTCCTTCATCGCGCGCCTTGAGAGCACGGCCGTCGACGCGAAGATGTCGACTGTAGACCGCTACGCGGAGAGCCTGGGCTTCGTCGTCCAATACCACCTCATCCCCGCGGCCGAGGCCGAGGACGCGCCCTCGGTCATCGTCGGGTAGAGGCTCATCGTGAGCGCCCTCGTGAGTGGTCACGCTCAGGTTTGGGGGTGAGGAGCCGGGCGAGGCCAGGCAGGATCCGGCGCGAGATGAAGGGTGTCCTCATAGCCGAGCCCCAACGCGGAGCTGGGCTGCTCTCGGTGCGCGAGGGAGGGTGTCTGTGCTCGGCTGGTTCGCATCTTCTGCGAGAGCCTGGCGAGGAGCTTCTCGTCCTGGCCGGCTAGGTCGAGCTCGTCGCGGTTGACGTACCACTCGGTGCCGTTGCGGGCGCGGCTGGCCTGGACGTAGGAGCCTTCCCGGCTGGTTTGCCAGCCTCCCGTGACCACGACAGTGCGGTCGACGGTTGCGCCCTGCTGGCCGTGGATGTGATGCGCGTACCCCAGACGCAGGGATTCCAGGTGCTCGCCCGCGATGCGGACCTGGCGCTCTGAGATGTCGAGCGTGACCGTGACGCCCCGGTCGTGGTCGATGTCGGTGACCTGTCCGCGGGCGCCGTTCTCGACCCGCGGCTGCCCACGTTCGTGGTGCTGGGCGGTGAAGACGATCCGGTCGCCTTCGCGCACCCCGTAATGCTTGTGCGGCAGCTGGACCTCAGCGAGTCCGAGTTCGCCGCGCTCGGCGCGCAGGTGCTGGGCGCGGGCGTTCAGCCGGTCTACCTCTACGTTCGACGCGTCGGTGATCAACGCGACCTCTCGAATCTCCCTTGTCTCGGTCAGATCGGCCCATCGTTTGACCGCGGCCTCCCCCGCCTGCTCGCGCGTGTCGGTCAGGAAAAGCTGGCTACGGGACTTGTAGTGCGCCATCGCCCGCTCAGGTTCCCCATAGCGCAACGCCGCCCAAGCCCTGCGCCCTCCGGGTCGCTCGTGCGTCGGACCTCTGACAGCTCGGCCGTGGGTGCGTTGTGAGCGATGCGGTCGAACATTCCGCCGGGGCCGATCGACGGGAGCTGCATGCCGTCACCGACGGCGATCAGCTTCGCCCCCGACCGGTCGATCAGCTCCGTGAGGGCATCCATGCGCATGTGGTCGACCATCCCGGCCTCATCGAGAATCACCGTCGTCTCGGGCCCGACGTGGAGCCTGCCGTTGTTCGCACGCACGACCAGCGCGTCCAGCGTCAGCGTGGAGCCCTCCAGCGCGGGGCTGCCGATTCCGAGCCGCTCGGCTGTGGACCCTGAGACGGCGATGCCGAGCACCTCGCGGCCCGCGCTCTGCTCGGCGCGGGCTGCGGCGTCGATCACGACGCCCTTGCCGGTCCCGGCCGGGCCGATCAGTACAGCGAGGCCCTCCGGCCCCGTGACGGTCCGTAGGGCCTGCTCCTGCTCAGCGGACAGAGGTGCGCCCATGCGCTCGGCGACCTCCCTGGACGCATTCGCCCTGGCGCGCTCGCCGACCTCTCGGCCCGCCGGCCGGGCCAGCCGGTGCGCACGTCGCTCCATCGCCTGCTCCTGCGCCCGGATCGCAAGGGTCGTCATGCGTCCGCCCTCCAAGGTGAGGATGCGACGCTCGCCGACCATCCTGTGCGTCAACCCGATCGCCTCCTCGGGGCCGAGCTCGCCGGCGGACTGCTCAAGCGCGACCGCACGCAGGAGCCCCGCATCGAACGTCGCCGTGCGCTCGGTCAGAGTCGCTTCGATGCGCTCCTCAATTCCCCGCTCCGGGGCTGCCGGCGGCGGCGCACCGACCAGATGCACCGCCTCATCCGCACCGAACCCGTGGCGCTCCCCTGTCCGTGCCCAGACACGCTGGAGGTCCCCTCGGTTCGTCAGCTCCTTTGAGCGGCGGTTCTCGAGAGCTATGTCGCGGATCTCCCCGCGTTCGGGAGCACGGCCGTGCTTGGCGCGGAACCGCTCGGCCGCGTGCGCGATCTCACGGTGGCGCTTTGAGAACGCGTTGCGGAGTTCGGCCGGCACCCCCGCGATCTCGAAGTACTTGCCGTCCTTGCCGGTGCCCTGTTCGATCGGGTAGCCCTCCCCCGCGAGCTCCTGCGCGAGCGCTGAGCGGTAGAACGCGCCGACCTCGCGCAGTCCCCTGAAGACCGGACGTGAGGCGACCGCGACGATCCGGTCGTCCTCCCGGACCGCGCCGCTGATGACCACATGCGTGTGCAGCTGCGGGTCCGGCGCCTCAGCGCCGCTGACACCCCTGGCCGTGGTGTGGCGGTAGCCGGTCGCGATCACATCCTTGGCCTGCTCTTCCACCACCTGTCCGCTGTAGCGGCGGCGAACCAACGGCACCCGCTCCTTGAGGTATGCCATCGACCTCTCCACCGCCGCTGCGTGGGCGGCCTCTATCTGCTCGCGCTGCCACGGATCCCCGAGCGCCCACACGACCGACACGGACTTAGGGGCGCTGAACGTCACATCGATGCCGCCACCCCGGCTGCCGTGCGCGCCCGCCGGGCGCAGCCAGCCGCCCGTCGCTGGATGCCGGCCCTCCATCAGCGCGGTGAAATCCGCGCCGATCACGGGGGCGTCCGGATCGATCCCAAGCCTCGCGAGCGTCTCGCGATCAGACAACCATCGGCCGGGAGCCTCGGTCAGCTCCCCGTCGGGCGTCAGGTAGTAGTCGCCCTGCTCGGGCGCGATCGTCTTGCCCTCCAGGTAGCGAGCGTAGCCACCACCCCGCCCGGCACCGATGCTGGATGCACTCATCACACCATCTAAGACCCCGAGCGGCCCGAAACGGCCACAGCAATCAGACAGCCTCGGCTTGCATCATGTGTGTGTGTGTGTGTGTGTGTGTGTGCTCAGTGAGACGCTTCGGGCGCCGGACGGTTGTGCGGGGCACTCGCAGCTCGAACTCGGGTCGTTCTCGGCGTGCTGAGAACGACGTGTGCCGGGGCGTTGGCGTCCTTGATTGCGCTGGGCGCACGCGACGCGATGATCTTGGTGGCGCGGGTGACGGCGAGTCCAAGCCCAGGCGCTTAAGTTAGGGCTTGCGGTCTGTCGCGCGGGTGCCGACTTCCAGGGCGCACACGCGGTGTCGCACCGGTATCCCTCTTCGGCACGGCGCGCCCCTGCGGGCAACCAATCGGTCGGAGAGTTCGGCGCGGCGTGCAGCACTCGACCGGTCGCAAAGGGCGCTGGGCACGGGCCCGCCGAGGAAGGCCGCGGCCATCCCGGTGATCAGTGACGCTCGGCTCACCGGGACGTGACCACCATGCCAAAGGTCCAGTCCGACACCCCCTGAGGAGTCGACGGCGCTCAGCGGGCGCGCTGCCAGCCGGCGCGTTGCCAGCCGGCGCAAGGCGACCAGCCTCGGAACTAGTCGTCGCTATCGATCAGCGGGCCGAGGCCAAAGAGGCTCCGTTTCAGCCAGCCGGCGTCCTTCAGGCGGGCGTCGATGCGGCGCTGCTGGGCCTCGCCGCTGGCGTGCTCGCGAAGCGCGTCGGTGACGCGCTGGCGCTGCTGGCCGCGGAGGGCGGATACGAGGCCGAAGTGTTCGAGGGCTAGGTCGACGCCGCCCGGGCTGCTGCGCACCAACGGCAGGTAGATCTCATCCACGAGCTGCTTGCGTGTGGGCTCGCCGCTCGGGCTCAGCTGGTGCCAGAGCATTAGCGCCACCGAGCGCTGCTCCTCGCCCGCCTGCGCGGCCGGGCCGATGATCAGGGCGGCCGCCGCGCGCTGGTCGGCTTCGGTGAACCTCACGGCTTTCAGGAAGCTCGCGCTGGGAGGCTGCGAGGAGGCGTTCCTGAGCGCCGGCGCGACCAGTTCGAGCCTGCCCTTGGCGTCCAGGTCCTGCGAGAATGTGCGAAGCGCCCGAGAGAGCCTCAGCCGCCCTACGCCGGGCGTCCCGCCTGACCGGCTCCATCAGGGCCTCAAGCAGCCGGTCTAGGGACTTGGACGGGTTCGCACTTCGTCCCGACCTCCCCGGACGTCGCGCTCAATGCGAACCGCTCAGCCTTGGATCGGGGTCAGCGCCTCGATCAGGCGACGGACCCGCGCGCTACTGCCGCAAAGCCGCGCCATCCCGGCCCCTGAACCAGGAGCCGGGATGGTTCGACCTTCGGGCAAATGGTCGGGCCCGTCGGATGGGTTGCTCTCGCATGCAGGAGCCGCCGCGCATCCCATCCCACAAGGACATGCTCTGGACAACCCTATGCGCGGTCCGCGACATCGGGGACAGCGGGACCAACGAGGAGATCGTCGCCAGGGTTGTCGCACGGGAGGGCTTCTCCGAGGCACAGCTTGAGGTGCCTTCGCCGAACGGACGCAACGGGCTCATCGAATACCGCCTTGCCTGGGCGGGCGGCGGTGCCGGCCAGCCGCCCTAAGCGGGAGGTGGCGGGTCGCGAAGCGACCCGCCACCGGACGTTTAGCGCCTGCTCCCGTGTGGGTGTCAGACGTGAGTTGTGAGGCCGAAGCCGAACGGATACAGCGGGTCGTAGTGCGGGTCGCCGATGTTGATCGGCTCCTGCGCGAGCGTCCGCGGCCAGGACACGGACAGCTTGCCCGTGAACGGGCGTGTGCCGAACAGCGTGTCCGCCACGCCGGCGCCCTCGCTGCCCGGCAGCCAGGCCGCCACAATCGCGTCGGCCTCGGTGCGCCGGGCCTGATCGAGGATGAGCGGGCGGCCGGACACAATTACCATGACGCACCGCTTCGCCGCAGCGCAGACCTTGTCGACCGCCGCCTGGTCCGCCGTCGAGAGCTGCATGTCCTTGACCGGCCGCGGCACGCCGTGGTCACCTGGGTCAGACGCCCACTGGGGGCCAAAAACATCACCGAACCCCTCCGCGTACGGGGTCTCGCCGACCACAACGATGCCCGTGGCGTTGTGCGCGATCGGCGCCGAGGCGTCTTGACTGTAGGTGACGTTGCCGCGAGCCAGCTGGCGGATGCCATCGAGGATCGTCGTGCCGGGGATCACGTTGGTGGAGCCGCCCTGCCACGTCAGCGTCCAGCCGCCGGCCTGGTTGCCGATGTTGTCGG
>CALAQT010000077.1 GCA_937888775.1 uncultured Actinomycetes bacterium
GTCGCCCAAGAGCACGCGCCGGCGACTGCTGACGCGCACGCCTCCTGTTGGGCGATTCCAAGCGTCCGGATCTGACCGCGCCGGCGCATGCTTTCCGTTGAAAGGAGGTCTCCAGGACAGCGCGGAAAGCGAGCGTCAGCAAGACTCGAGTCGGGGGGTGTGTCAAGACGGCGGTGTCGTCTCATCCGAGGCTTCCTCTGCACGGTCCTCGCTGGCACTAGCTGAACCCTGCATATCGTGCGCGACTTTCTCGCGGAGGGACACGACGCGCTGACCCAGTAGTTCGGGGACAGTGTCGCCAAGAAGGACCTTTCCGCAGAGCACGGTCATGCTCAGCAACACAGCCGCCGCATCGACTGTCGCCTCCTTCGCCCGTTCGGAGTCACGCGTGCCGGCCAATCCAAACCCCGGTCTCGGACCAAGAGGAGTCTGACCTAGATCGGTGAGTAGGGGTGCATCGTGGTCTGCGGGTGGTGGTGTGACGGTGAAGAGTGCCGGTTGAGGCGGTGGCGAGGGGTTTGGTCCGGGCGCGGACGCTCGTAGTTGACTGCGGGCGCGCGAACGGGGTGAGGGCGGCCCGGTTATGGGGTTGGTGAGCTCGGCGGTCGTGCTGATGCTGGTCTTCGGGCGGGCGGCCGGCGTTGGTTATGGGCCGGGGAGCGCGAGCGCGGCGTGGTAGGTCGCGGTGAAGATCTCGAAGTGCGGGAAGCCATCGGGCAGGCGCAGGATCGTCTGGCGGGCGGTGCGCACGATCCGGGCGGGGACGCAGAAGAACAGGTGTCGCAGCGTCTTGGCGTGACGGCGCAAGGGCGTGTCCTCGGGCGCGGTGCCGGACGCGCCCGCGGCGGGGCTGATGTCGCATACCCAGGCGCAGATGTTCAACGCCAGTAGCGCGCAGCACAGCCACAGGCGGTTAGCTGCGAGCTTGCCGGAGGGGAGGTGGCGGAGCGCCTGGCCGAGCTTGGCGTCCTTGAAGCGCTCCTCGATCTGCGCGCGGTGGCGGTGAAAGTGCTCGACCTCGACCGCGGTCATCTCCTCGGCGGGGATGTCGGCGACGATGAAGCTGTAGGCGAACGTCGAGTCGAGCTGCCCGTCGAGCACCATCTGCAGCTGCTCGGGAGGGATCGTCTTGCGCCGGCGGGCCTTCGGGCTGCCCGCCAGCAGCTCCGCGGCAGTGACCGGCACGCGGCGGACGATCAGCCGCAGCGGCTCGTGCGCCCAGCCCTCCGGGGTGAACGGAAGCTCGGCGACCTGCGCGCCGCGCATATCGATCGCGTCCTTGAACGCGTTTTCGGGGATCTCAGCGAGCTTTGCCCACATCACCGAAGTGCGGGTCGCCGAGAGCGTGAAGCGCATCCGCCGCTTGCGCAGACCCATCATCAGCTCGACGGCGTAGAAGCCGCTGTCGCCGCGGACGGTGATCTGCCCGTGCTCCCTTGCAAGCAGCCGCTCGGCACGGCCGATCGTGGTGAGCGACTGGGTGGCCTTGATCCTCGCTTGGTTGCCGCCCTTCAGGTCGCTGGTCAGCGCCCGCCCGCGCTGCGCCCACGTGACCACGTAGCTGTTATAGGCCAGGTTGCCGGAGCGGCTGCGTCCGGTTCCCTGCTTGCGTCGCCCGTAGACGACGCTCTCGGTCGCGTCCAGATCGAACGTCACATCCTCGCCCGCGTCGCGACCGAGCTTGCGGTCAAGCTCATTGCCACAACGCGCGACGGCCCGCTCGATCGCGCGGATATGGGAGGGCTTGAACCGGTAGGCCAGCTGGCGCGCGGTCGGCGCCGACGGGACCGCGGCCACCGCCCGCCACGGCGCGAGCGCCTTGTCGGCGCGGACAACCTCGATGTCATCGAAGCACTCCGCGCCTGCCAGCTGCGCCTCGGCGATCGCGACCGTCAACTCGCCCGGCGACAGCCCCCGCCGGCGCGCCTTGACGGGCGCCACCCGATCCACCGCGGCAAGCTCGGCGTCGACCAGATCCACCAGCCGCAGCTTGCGCGCCAGCTCGCCGCTGATCGCCAACCCCGCGTACGGCGTCAGCGAAGGATCATCCGCGCGGATCACAAGCCGTCCGGGCCGTTTGTCACAGTTACCGGCGTTCACCCTCAAGGTGAGCCCCATTCATTGGTCGTGGACGGCATCAGCACCCGCCACGGTAAGCCACACGCCGGACGGAAAGCCCCGTATTTACGGGGCTTTCCCACACTCAGACCAACAACCACCAGCGGCCCTCACCACCGCCAGCAACACCCCGGCCGCTGCAACTCACCGATCTAGGTCTGAATGAGGCCAAGCCGCGGCAACTGGGTGATGTTCGCGCCGATCGCTTGCGCGATATTCGACCACGTCTCTGGCTCAAGCTCGTCCAGGCCCGCGCCATCGATGAATTGCTTCGCGATCTCTGCGTCCTCGGCGTCTTCGTCGATCAGCCTGGCGAGTTCGACAGCGGAGGTCATCCGGTTCAGCACGACACCAGCTTCTGGAACGTATCCGGGTTCGACGAGCAGAAGAAAGGCTCGCCCACCGCGCAGCGTCAAAATTGCAAGGACTGACATGGCAATACGTAGATGCCCCGCAGGCTCGTCCAAGTCCTCCCGAGTCAGGACGGTGCGCTCGACCACTTCAGCCAGCAGTCTGATGCCTTCTCTGACCAGGGCGCCCTCAGGCAGCTCCCGATCTGCGTCATGCACGAGCCTCGCCTCTGCTCGCGCCATAAGAGCGTCGTAATCACGAGCGAAGAGGGGCAGTCGCAGATCGGCCGTCGCATCCTGCTGCGGATTGAAATCAAGCGTCAGGTCTGGCTCCGGCCAGCCATCAGCTGGAAAATGCGCGTGGAGCACAGGTTTGATTGGTCCGTGCGTTAGGGCACCCGGGCTCCCGATGTTCCAGCCCGACGCAGCGTCAAACCCAACGCTCCGTCGTCGAAAGCAAACGGCGCCCAAAAACCACGGTTGCTGACCGAGCCGAATCACCTTCAGGATGAAGGCGCGCCCCTCGCCGCCGTGATACTGGTTGTGCCAAATAGGCATCTCGAATCTGGTCCGTTCGACCCGCCTGACGTAAGGCTGGAAATACACGGTGAAGATGAAGAAGCTGATGCCATAGGAGCCCCAGTGCTCTTCATCGCAGTAGTCGTAGACGAAGTCCTCAGGCCCAAACACCAGAGAATCGCCGCGAGGCCGGCCGCTCTGGACCTCAAAGTCATCAAGGCCCCAGAACGTGATCCCGAACGCCGGGCCCGTCATAACGGGCGCATCCATCGGGTTTGCCATGACTCCTAGTCCTCGCGGTTCCCCAGACCGAGGATCTCGCCCAGAAACGATCCGTCCCGGCCTCTCTCCCGAGAACTGGACGAAACCGTCCGGGTGGTACGACAGTTTGACTCGATCACCCGCGGAAAAGCTCTCGGCCTGTTCAAGCGAATGACGAGAAGCGCCGCCCTGGCGATAGTCAACGAGAGTCTTCGTGAGGACCCCGCTCCGAGCCTTGTGGTAGGGCGCCAGCAGGGCTAGACCACCCTCCTTATATCCGACCACTTTCGTGACCTTGTGGATCGGCCCGCCCGCATCGGGCTGTAGGGCGATCGTCGTCGAGACGGTCGCCGGCACGTTGTCCATCGGCCCAGGCCGCAGCATCGGGATGCTTAGCGACGTCACGGCTCGGTCATAGCACTCGGATCGGATCGACACGCCGGATTTCGTCGCTAGATCCTCGGCCTAAGCAGCACTGGCCCCAGCTGCAGGACCTGCCGTACGTCAGTGGCTTTCGAACGGCTGCTTTCACGATGCTTCTCCGAGTATTTCGGACGCTCGGATCGCGACGATGGGGTGGGTCGAGGCCTCGGCCCACCCTCAGCGTGGGTTCAGTGCAG
>CALAQT010000078.1 GCA_937888775.1 uncultured Actinomycetes bacterium
CTCGAAACGGGCCCGTCCGAACCGGAAGGCGGATACGACTACGAGGGCGCGATCGCGCCAAGCGGCCAAGAGCTCATCATCAGCACCGACGCCGCTCACCGCGTCTGGGCGCACGCCGCGGCCTCACGCTGCCGGCGCTTCAGCCGCACGCCGCTCGCGATCACCGGCGGCGAATTTCCCCTCCTTTTCGCGGGCGCGCGTGGGATCTTCCACCTGGTGTGGGAGGACGACGCGACCCACACGATGCAGACGGCCGCCGTTGCGGTGAAGTGCAACCCGAGCGGCGCCCGCTGACACCAGATCCCGGCTGCTCGCAATCTCAGCGTGGCCGCGCTTTCCTGTGCGGGCGAGGTCTGGGCAGGCAGCCCGCGAGCTCCTGCTGCGGACGAAGACCAGAAGGCTTACCAGCTGCTCGATAGGTCCGCGGCTCCTCACACCGCATATGGACTCTGCCCCGGGACCCGGAACAGCGTTGCCGGTTCAGGCTCGATGTCCTTCACCTCCACCGGCTCGCTGCGCTGCTCGAGGCGATGACACCGCAGTTCCCTCAGAGCCTGCCGTTCCTCGGTCCGCTTCGCCCGCCGCTCGTCCTCTCCGTGCCGGTATGCGGACAACACCAACCCGTCCGGCCAGCCCCCTCCCCACTTTCTGAACGCGAAACGCCTGTAGCGCAGAAACCCCATAGTCACGCCCGTGATCCGCGTGAGAGCGCGGCTCGCCCCGGCGTTTGTCCGTTTCAAGGTCCTGCTTGACGGCTCTCGCCTCGGCGTAGGTCCGGGCAAAGCGCTTGCGTTCCTCGCCGCCGTGGCGGTAGCGCACGACGTAGCGGCCTCCGCGCTTGTAGACGCCCGGCGTCTTGGTTTTCTCCAGCTTCGGCGCGGCCATCAATCACCTCCCTCGCTCATCTTCTTGCCAGTGAAGGCTGAGCGTGACGTCATCGGCGAGGGCGAAGCTCAGCAGGCCTGCGCTAGCCCTGATTGATCCCGGCAGAATGCCAAGGTGGATGCTCTGATCGCCGACGGCATAGAGCGAGGCCCCAAAGTCCCTCGGGGTCGCGCTGGACATCGCCGTTCCAGTTGGATCGACCCGACGCAGCTCGCCAGTGAAGCTGAGGACACCATGACTAAGCGCGCCACGTGGGAAGCCGGTCACGTCAGCGGGGACGTTGACGTTCAGGCTCACCTCGACCTCCTCGCCGATATGGTCGTTGACCAGCATGAACGCTTCGTCGGGCGTAATCGTGTTCTCGCTCATCGTTTCCTCCTCTTTGTCGGAGGCTCCTAGGCTGGGACTCTGGCGAGGAAGCCGCGCTGCCCGACTGGTAGCTTGGCTAGCGCGCCGGGAGTGCAGACTCTCGGTGCCACGGGGCCGGTCGTTTGCGCGACGCGGCCCCACTTGTGTAGGTGCGCCCATCGTACTCGCTCCAGCGGCCCGAGTCACGCGACCGCCCGGAGCCCGGAGCCCGACGGTCGCGCCCGATGCGCCGCTACCCGGCACGCACTCCCGGCGCAGTAGCGGGCATCTGCCCGGCAGGTCAACGGCAGGGGCCGCGAGCACCGCTCGCAGCAGCGACTAGACCGATCCACCGCGGGCGCGACTTTGTAATGGCTATCCGGCCTATCGGTGCCGTCCTGCTCGGGCGATTTGTGAGGGTCCGGCGCCCGTTCGGATCGGATCGCCCCGACCACCGCCCACGAGGCCCCGGTGTACCGGCAAACATCCACGTCGCCGACGCCCGCCTCGACCAGACGGCCGATCACTGCTGCAGTCTCACCGCGGCTCAGCCGGAACGCCTCGACGGCCACGGTGCGGCCCTTCCGGCCGGCGCGACGCCGACGCGATCCGAGGTCGCGCAGGATCATCGCCAGCTCGCCCAGCTCGACGCCGCCCAGCTCATCGGCCGCGGCCTCCCAGCAGTCGCGCAGCCCGCCGTACTGCTCAGCGTGGCGAACGTAGGCGGCGAGCGCCGCCATCATCCCGCCGGGCGGACGATCGCCGCCAGCTCCGCGTGCAGGCTCCTGGTCGCCGGCAGTCCACGGACGCCCAGGCTCAGCCGCTCGCGCGCTTGACTGGAGTCAGGGTGGCAGCGCCAACGCTGCCACCCTGTTACATCAGCTCGTCCTAGGGTGCTGTCACGGCCCAAGTGCCCCACGAGTAGTAGAGCCCTCCCGCAACAGCGAACGTGATGACGCTCGCCCCGAACCGATCGGCTGCGCCTCCGGTCCCCGGGCCACACAGCCCTTCGGCGGCGACCGCACAGACCTTGGTACCTGCGGTATTTTCTCGCTGGCCCTCGTAGACACACAGCGTGCCGGGGGAAGCCGCCGGTGAAGCAGCACTTCCGGGGCAGTGCGTCAGCCGGCACCTCCACGGCCGTCAAGTCTACGGACGCCCGGAGTGGAGCGAGCGTCCGCGCTGGACCGAGCAGACGCCCGCCTGGGCCGAAACTCGATAGCCGGACCCGCCCTCGCCGAGACTGCTGCTTCCACATGGCGAAGCAGGCGTCTCGCGCCCGGAGGGCGAGGCGATCGCAATTCGTCCGAAGCGATAGCGTCGGGCCAGGTTCCTCGCACGCTCGCTTGGCTGCGGAAAGCAGCGGTCAAGGGCGTCCGGACGCGCACCTTCGGCGCGGCGCTCGCGGTCCCCGCGAGAGCAGAGGTCCGGCACGACTTGCGAGATACTCCCCTAATGCCTGAGAAGTCCACGACCCCCGACCTGGTCGAGCTGACGCCCCAGTTGTTCGAAGTAGCGACACGCGGTCGCCTCGCGCACCGCGCACCGCTCCTTCCGCGAGGGCGAGGTCGCTGGCAGAGCGGCGTAAGGCAACACGACCGCTTACTCGTCAGGCGCGTCCTTTGAGGATGCCTCGCCAGTAGAGCGACGGCAGGACGTACCGCTTGAACTGGTACATGCTCCAGCGCTCCTTGGCCTGGTTGAACGGGAAGCTCTCCTGGGGCTTGAGGTCGTAGTCGAACTCCGCTAGGACGAGCTTGCCGTAGCCGGTGACGAGCGGGCACGCGGCATAGCCGTCATAGGAGGAGAACGTCCCTGCTCCCTTTCCGTTCAGCTGGGCGAGCAGGTTGTCGACGAGTACCGGCGTCTGCTTGCGAATCGCCGCACCCGTTCTCGACGTGGGCAGGCTGCTGGCGTCGCCGAGCGCGAACACGTTGGGGTAGCGCGGATGCTGGAGCGTGTGCTTGTCGACCTCGAGCCAGCCACCCTTATCGGCCAGCGGACTCTCGCGCACGAACGCCGGGGCACGCTGGGGCGGCGCGACGTGGATCAGGTCGTACTTCAGTACCACCTGCCCGTCGTCATGGCCGTGATCGACGAAGACCGCCTCGTGGGTGTCGGCGCGAAGCTCGACCAGCTCGTGCTTGTAGAGGGTCTCGATCCCCTTGCGCGCGATCACCGCGTTGAGCGGCTCGGCGTACTTTTCGACGGCGAAGATGCCCGGTGTGGCAGACGCGTAGATGATGCGCGTCTTCTCGCGCACGCCCTGCCTGCGGAACGCCTCGTCGGCGAGGTAGGCGATCTTCTGCGGCGCACCGGCGCACTTGATCGGCGGCGGCGGCATCACGAACAGCGCCGTGCCGCCCTTGAAGTTACGAATCGCCTCCCACGTGCGCTCGCACTGGTCGTACTCGTAGTTGCTGACGACGTCGTTACGGCCTACGTTGCCGCGCAGCCCGGCAACCGCGTCCCAATTGAGCTCGATGCCCGGTGCGACGACAAGGAATTGGTACTCGATCCGCTCTCCCTCGTCGGTGAGGACCTGGTTGGCCTCGGGGACGAACTGCGTGACGGCGCTTCGCACCCAGGTGGCGCCCCTGGGGATCACGTCGACCTGGGGACGCGCGCTCTTCTCCTTGGGCACGACGCCGCCGCCGACCAGGGTCCATAGCGGCTGGTAGTAATGCGTCTCGGACGGCTCGATGATCGCCACGTCGAGGTTCCCTCCGGCGCGCAGCAGCCGCGCCGCAACGCTGATCCCGCCGTTGCCACCGCCGACGATCACCACTTGGTGGCGGCGCGTGGCGTGCGGCGCTGCCTGGGACGGAGAGCGCTCGTCGCCCGTCGCCACCGCTACTGAAGCCATGTTCGGTCCCCTTTCCATAGGGGGTAAAGTTGATCGAGTTTAGAGGTTATCGAGACAGACACCCCCTTTTTCATCCGGGCAAACTACTGAAACTGGACTTCTTTTCCGTCTCATTACGAGCGGGGCGGGGTTCTGAATCCGGGGGCGGGCAGCGACGAGATCGGGGCTCAACGGCAGCCACTGCCTCTCGGGACGGGGCCCAGTTCCGCTTCTGCACGTGGCTGTTGCACAAACCCCCGAAGCCCTCACTGGATCCGTTCCAAGGTTGGGGTCGAAAAGCCCGAAGGTCCTCGCTCGGTTGCAGCGCGGTCTGCTCGGCCTCGGCGCCCCCAGGACCTTCCACGGCCGTCACAGCGAGCGCAGCCCAGGTTTTCGCAGACGGCTTATCTGTGCAGGGTCCCGCCTGTCAAGTGCGGTTAGGGCTTGTTGGTGGTGAGTGGTTGTGGGGCCGGGGGTGGTCGCTCTTGTGCGCGCGGGCGCCCATGCTTAACTCGGTCCGCGACCGCGCCGGGCGGCGGGTCGGTGACATGATGGTTATGGGGTGTGGTTCCCGCTGGGGGAAGCGTTGCGGCTGCTCAGTCTTTGTAGGAAGCAACCCGAGAGCCGCGCCACACGATCGACCCCAAGCCGAGGTCCTGCTCCGTCACCCGGGTGATCGCCAGCCTGCTCCATGCGCACGGGTTGCCTGTCTCACCACTCCTCGCAGGGATCGCCTGTAAGCACAAACGCCCCTCCAGATGCGCCCGATAGGCCCGCGAACTCCCACAAAATGGGCGACCCGGACGCCTGCGAACACAGCTGACACCCGCTGCATCGGGTTGAGGGCCTTGTGGACTACTTGGTCCGTTGAAGCTCGAGTCCTCTCGAGCGCACTGAAAAAGGCCCTTCGCGCTTCGGCCTCTAGAGGCGCTGGGGTAGGAGCCTCGCATGGCTGATGTTCTCTCATCGCGCCCCGATCTGTGCGGCTCTGAGGCAGTCGGGGCAGATGTGGCGTACGTACTCGACGTTGTCCCGCACCACAACGTCACGCATCCAGCCGACCGTTAGCGCAGCAGCCTCGTCATCGGCAACGGCTTCCTTGTTGCAGACGCGTCCTTCGTCGCAGCCTACGGAGCCATCGTCGAGCTTAGTCATCATGCTCGCCCGGCGGCCTCGCCACCCTGCAAGAGACGCGTGTCATGTCGCCCTTTCGTCCCGGGTTCCTCGACCGGCTGGAATCGCGATACCAGCTAGCCACTCTTGGGCACCATCTGCACGAAGTCCCCGAAGCGCTCGGGCTCCTCCAGTCTGCACGACCACACGAGACGGTCGTTCCACACCGTCAAATCGGGGCAGCCGTCGCACATGTTCTGCCGTCCGTCCTCGTAGATGTCGGCCGGCTGGATGATCATCACCGACTGGAAGCGGAGCCTCTCAAGCAGCCGTGAGGGCCTGCGCGCGCCCGCCGCCAGCCAGCGGCGGGCGATCGTGCGCAGACGCGGGTCGAGCGCGGACAGCAGCAGCATCGCCCTGCCGTGGCCCAGCGTCTGCGGCCGGGTGTAGGCGAGATACCTCCCTGTCGCGAGGTGGTGGAAGGTCTGCGCGAGCTCCATCGAGCGCGCCCCGACGTAGCCGTAGACCCGCTCCTTCGTGCCCAGGCGACCTGTGAGCAGCCACTTGAAGGTGTCGGGTCGCTCGGTCCCGTTGAGGTATGCGGCGGGAGCGAAGTCGGGGAAGCGCTTGCGGATCTCGGCCACGATGTCGGTCGATTGGAGCTCGTGCGGAGTCTGGTCGGTGGTGGCGTAGGGCATCGTGGAGAAATCGACCGGCTCTCCCCGCACGTAGTGGTCAAAGTTGCCGCCGACCACGCCCGCGCGGAAGGCGATGAACACGACGGTGTGGACAATCTCGATGTTGCGCTGCGCCCACTGCACGATGTCGGGCACGTAGCGCAGCGTGTCCTCATAGACGGTCGCGTTGAACGAACAGCCCATCCCTCCCGCCGCGGCCACCATCTCGGCGTAGTGCTGGCGCAACTCGCACAGCTCGATCTCATCCGCATCCTTCCAGCGCGGGCGGCCCTGCTTGGAGTCAATGTGAAATGTGAACCCGGCCAGGCCGGCGCCCTTGAGCTCGCCGAGCAGCTCCTCGGTGAGCGCCAGGCCGTTGGTGTTGACGATCGGCTTGAGGCCATCCTGCGCGACCATCCGGACGATCTCGACGATCTCCGGATGCACCAGCGGGTCGCCGCCCGCGATCGACACGCCGTCCACGGTCCGAAAGCGCTTGAAGACGTCGAGGTCGTGACGGACCTCATCGAGGGTCTTGTGTCCCCGCGGGTCGTTCTCCCGGTAGCAGCCCAGGCACGCCAGGTTGCACTTCTTGGTCGGCTCTAGCCAGGCGATGCCGTTGTCGGGCAGCGACCACGGCAGGCGATAGAGCTGGCGATGATCGATGGTGGCGCTCACGTGCTGCCTCCTGCCTCTGGTCTTAGGGCGCCCTAAGTGAGGGCACCCTAACACAGCTTGGCCGGGGGCATCGATGTGCGCGTGACGACAGGGTCTCGCCGCTGCGCGTAGGGCGCACACGCCTGATCATCACCCTCCGCGCACATGCAGCAGCCTGCCGACGACGGATCTCTTGGGCTGCCAGGATCGCTATATCGCCATAGATGAAGAAGAGGAGCCTCGGATGACAGTTCGAGTGGTGGCCTGTGCCTGACAGCACGGGCCACCACTCGGGCGCGCTGCTGCTTTCCGCGCCGAGCGATCGTCCCAGCAAGGCCGCGCTCACGCCCGGATCGGACGACGAGCAGGCACCCGGGCCGACGACCCGATCACGACTGCTTTGCCATGGCGAAGCAGCAGTCTGCCGAGCGGACTCCGAGACGCCTGGTGCTCGTCCGGAGCGGGCACGGGCGACACGCCGGTGACGACGCCTCCATTCGCTCAGGAGCGGGAGCAATGCGGGTCAAGCCCCTCTTGACAGCGCAGGTAGAGCGCGCCGACACTGGCCGAAAAGCGGTGGACGCGGGAGCGACGGGTGTCGAACCCGACCGTATGCGCGGATGAGAGCAGCTACTGATCCAGCGGTTATGCGCCCTACCTGGTGACCGCGTGACGGCGGCTGCGCTGCGGAGCGTGCGCCAATGCTGGAGCAGCGCCGCTGGCCCAGGTCTGCAGGAAGGTCTCAGCGGCAACTGCGTCCATCGGCCGGGCGTAGAGGAAGCCCTGGCCGCTGTCGCATTGCTCGGCTTGCAGGAGGGATAGCTCTTGCTGTTGCTCGATGCCCTCGGCGAGCGTCTCGATCGACAGGGACTTGCCGAGTTGCACCAAGGTGTGAATGAGTGTCTCACCCTCGGAGTTCTCCGTGAGCCGGGAGATGAATGACCGGTCGATCTTCAGTGCGTCGACGGGGAACTGCTGGAGATGGGCGAGGGAGGAGTATCCGGTGCCGAAGTCGTCGATCGCTATCCGCACACCCAGCTCCCTGATGGCAGTCAGCCGCCGCGAGGTTTCCGCGACGTTGCGCATGAGGGTTGTCTCGGTGATCTCAAGGGTCAGCGCGCCCGCATCCAGTCCGCTCTCTGAGAGCGCGTTCCGCACGTCGGTGACGAACTCGTCGGTGTCGAGCTGGCGTGCAGAGACGTTGACGGCCATTCCGATCGGATGTCCAGCCTCGCGCCATATCGCACCCTGACGGCAGGCCTCCTTCAGCACCCACGCCCCGACCTCGATGATCAGTCCGGTCGCCTCGAGCAGGGGGATGAAGTCATTGGGTTGGACGATGTCTCGTGTCGGGTGCTTCCAGCGGATCAGGGCCTCTACTCCGGTGGGGCTCATGTCGCGCAGATTGAACGTGGGCTGATAGACCAAGAAGAACTCGTCGTTCGGGAGGGCATCGCGCAGATCCATCTCGAGTTTCATACGGCTTTGGACTTCGTCTTGCATCCCTGGCTCGAACACGACGTAGCGGTTCTTGCCGTCCCACTTGGCCTGACACATTGCGATATCCGCGTCGCGCAGCAGCTCCTCGGCCGAGGTTCGCTCACCCACCGCGATCCCGATGCTTGCGCTCATGGTGAAACGAGTCTCCCCGCCCGCTCCGAGCTTGAATGAAGGCTTGAGCACTTCGAGTAGGCGTTCGGCGGTCAGCTCGGGCCCGGCCTCGAGCGAAAGCTCCTCGCAGATCACAACGAACTCGCTGCCGCCGAGGCACCCAAGCGCATCGGAGCCGCGTACCACGCCATCGAGCCTCGCGGCGACCGCTTGAAGGAGCTGATCGCCAGCTGCGTGGCCGAGGGTGTCGGTGACGGTCTTGACGTTGTCGATATCGACAAGCAAGGCCGCCACTTGCGTGTGGCTGTGAGAGCAGCGCGCGAGCATCTGCTCAACGCGATCTAGGATGAGCGTCCTGTTCGGCAGCCCGGTCAGCTCGTGGTGGGTGGCCATAAACGCGAGCTCGTCCTCTGTTCGCCCGCGCTCAGTATCAAAGGACTTGGACATCCGAGCAAGGCCGAACTCGAGGCTCAGCTGCAGTATGTTCAGGGCTTGGGAGAGCGCCTCGGACGAAACGTCCAGTCGCGCGGCGCTCTGCTGCAGCACCTCGGCCACTGCGTCGCGCCAGTACAGGCAGCGCATGATCAACACGTTCAGCGACACCGCGCCGTGGGCCGCCAGCTCGCCGTAGAAGATCCAGGTTTCCTTGTTGGCCGCATGGGCCACCTCCGGACCCTCCCCGGCTAGCCAGCGGGCTAGCGCGATCGTCGAGCTCGTGCAGATTCGCTCGAAGCCGTTCTGAGCCGCGGCGTCGATGGCGGATCGTCCGGTTCGCGCGACCGTCAGGTCGAGCACATCCGCGACCCGCTCCTTAAGCGCCTCGCCGAGAGGATGGACATCGTTCCTAAGCTCGGACAATGGAGCGGGCGCGGCCCGCGTCTGATCCGCTCCTAAGCCCGGGGGTGGCCGTTGAACTGTCATCACAGCATGAGTCGGCGACAGGCACACACTGCTTGATGCCGCTGCCTTTCGCCTAGCAACTCTTCGCTTTCAGCTGTCGGACGGCTGCCTGCATAGGTCGAGCTCTTATCCACGGTAGCGATCGGCGAGGGCACCTTGACCGCGATCGCGAGCTTTGGCTGGCCGGTTCCCTCGCGCTTTGATTCATACATGGCGCTGTCGGCCTGGGCGACGATGGCGTCGGCGTCGGCGCCTTCGCCACTGGACCAAGCCACGCCGATACTGACCTGCTCTACGATGCTGCCCGTCGCGACATAGGCCTCCTCGCGCAGGACTCCAGCCAGGCGCTCGGCGAGCCCCATTGCTTGGTCGGGACCGCCGATATCCGGGCACACCACAAGAAACTCGTCGCCACCGATACGACCGACCATATCCCCATCTCGTACGACACCTTGCAGCCGCTGCGCAACGATGC
>CALAQT010000079.1 GCA_937888775.1 uncultured Actinomycetes bacterium
ATGTGGACGCGAGCCTGCTCACGCTGCGCCTCGCCGATCGGCTCCATCGCCCAATTCTGAGGGTGCCATCGGACGACGACATTCGCTGTGGAAGGTCGTGTTCGCGCAGTGCGACGAGCACGGGTGGGAACGCATCTACCTCAGGTTCCGCGATCTCGCGCCGGTGAACCGAGCCCTCCGACAGACCGGCTACGCGCAAGCAACGGCTCGCAGCGTCACCCCGCGATGGTCAGCGCTAACCCGGAGATGTGTCCCCCTTGCAGGTAGCCTCGTGGACCTCCTGCGTCGCTCGGGACGAACAGCGGGCGTAGCGGACGGCGGCAGGTCGCTGTCGCAATGCGCGAGAAGCGCGCTGAGACGCTGTTCGTCTGGTCAGTGAACCACCGGTTGCCGTCGAGACCAGCCGCGAACTTGGGAGACGCGAGCGCCCTATCCGTGCCCGAGTACCGGGTGGGGCACGTAGGGCTCCTCCAAGCGTGAGATCTCCTCGTCGCTGAGCGTCAGCTGCTCGGCGGCGAGTGCGTCGTGCAGATGGCCGGGCTTGGTCGCTCCCACGATCGGCGCGGTCACTCCCCGCTTGCGTAGCAGCCAGGCGAGGGCAACCTGCGCGGGGGACACGCCGCGCTCGTCCGCGACTTCGGCCACGCGCTCGACCACGTCGAAGTCGGTCGGCTGGCTGTAGAGGTAGTCGGTGAACTGGTCGCTGTCGGCGCGCGTCGTTTGGCGAGCGCCCTCGCGAGTGCGGGTGCCCGCCAGCACACCCCGGGCGAGCGGGCTCCACGGGATCACGCCGATCCCCTCCTCGATGCACTGCGGGATCATCTCGCGCTCCTCCTCGCGGTAGATGAGGTTGTAGTGGTTCTGCATCGAGACGAAACGAGTCCAGCCGTTGCGCTCGGCGACGTGCTGGGCCTTGGCGAACTGCCAGGCGAACATGCTGCTGGCGCCGATGTAGCGAGCCTTACCGGCGCGCACGACCTCGTGCAGGGCCTCCATCGTCTCCACGATAGGTGTGCGGTTGTCCCAGCGATGGATCTGATAGAGGTCGACGTAGTCCATACCCAGGCGCTTCAGCGAGGCGTCGATCGCGCTGAGAACGTGCTTGCGAGACAGGCCGCCGCCGTTCTCGCCGGGCGTCATCGGCATGAACACCTTGGTGGCGACGACGACCTCCTCGCGCGTGAGGAGCTTGCCGAGCAGGCGACCCGTGGCGATCTCGCTCGCGCCCCCGGAATAGGTGTCGGCCGTGTCGAAGAACGTGATGCCGCCCTCGACGGCCGCCCGCACGATCGGCTCGGCGGCGTCCTCGTCGAGCACCCAGGGCCTGTCGCTGTCGTTGCCGAAACTCATCATGCCCAGGCAGATGCGCGAGACCCGCAGGCCGGTTGCGCCTAGGTTCACGTATTGCATAGGTTGCCTCCTGGTTTTGTTGGCAGCCGGGTGGTTGCCAGACCTCTTGCTGACGCGCGGATGATAGGAAGGCTAGTCCGCCGACGGGGTCTTTTGTGCGCTATGCCTTAGAAGACGATGACCGCCCGTCCGCGCAGGCCGCCGGTGTTCATGGCGCGTTGGGCATCGGCGGCCCGCTCGGGCGGGTACTCGGCGGCGACGCGCAGCGCTATGCGTCCGTCGGAGGCCATTTCGCGCAGCTCATCGAGCCAGTCGGTGCGCTCGAGGACAGTGCGGACTGCGACCTGGTGAATCTGGATGTCGCGTTCGGTCGGGCTGTCGTCCCAGCCGCGCACGACGGCCATCGCGCCGCCGTCGCGGATCGCGGCGAAGGCGGCGCGGCCCAGCAACGCCGTGTCGAAGAGACCGTCGACGCCGCCGGGGACAACCTCGCGGACAGCACGCACGAAGCCCTCTCCACGCGGGACGACCGCGTCAGCGCCGAAGCTGCGTACGAGCGCCTCGTCATCGGGCTTGGCGTCCGCGATCACGTGTAGCCCGCCCGCGCTGGCGAGCGCGATCACGTAGGAGGCCAGCAGGCCAGCGCCGCCGGTGACCGCGAGGGCCTGGCCCGCCCTCAGATCGAGCAGCTCGAGCCCGAGCTTGGCAGTCAGCCCGTTCATCGGCAACGTCGATGCCTGCTGGAACGTCGCGCCCTCGGGGATCGGCACGACCGAGGCGGCCGGCGCCACCAACAGCTCGGCCTGTGCGCCACCCTCCGGACGCCGGGGGCTCACCGCGGCCATCACCCGCTCGCCCACCGTCAGCCGGTCGACTCCGTCGCCGACTGACTCGACAACGCCGGCAGCATCCATGCCCGGCACCCACGGCGCCGGTATGCCCTCGATGCCGTATTGGCGCAGGCCGATGTCGGTCGGGTTGACCGCGGCGGCCTTCACTGCAACGCGGACCTCGCCCCGACTCGCGTCGCGCACAGGGCGGTCGATTACCGTCAGGACATCGAGATCCCCAGCCTCGGTGATAGCTACAGCTCGCATGGGCAGATCATCCTATGGCTCCCTTGGCGACGCGCGACGCACCTCGGTCCGGTTTTGCACGCCGAGCTTGCGGTAGATCGCGGTAGGCCGCCGATGCTAACACCGCCGAGGTGAAGCGCACGGCCGACCTCGCGGCGCGGGCGCTCAGCAGCGTGAGGGCCTGCCGCTCGCGGTCGCTCAGCTCGACCATCGAAGCGATGTCAGGTGTGGCGCTGCGCAGCCCGCGCGACTGTGACCCTCGCGCTCCTCGTGCTCAGCGCGGCACCGGCGCGTCCGCGTCGATTACGCGTATCGGATCGCCCTCGAGGAACGCCTCGACGTCCTCGACTACCTCATGCCACCAGCGCTCGTACGCGCCGGTCGCGACGTACCCGATGTGCGGGCTGAGGACCGTCCGCGGGGCCGAGCACAGCGGGTGATCGGGTGGCAGCGGCTCCTCGTCGTAGACGTCCAGTCCGGCGCCGGCGATCCGGCCCTCGCGGAGCGCCGCGAGCAGCGCGTCGAGGTCGACCAGCGGGCCGCGCGAGGTATTGACGAGGAAGGCCGTCCGCTTCATCCGACCGAGCTCGGCGGCTCCCACGATGCCAACCGACCGCTCGCTCAGCTTGTAGTGGATCGAGGTGAAGTCCGCCCGGGCGAAGAGCTCATCCTTGCCGACCCGCTCCGCGCCGGCCGCCCGCGCGTCCGCGGCGCTCAGATGCTGACTCCACGCGATCACGTCCATGCCGAACGCGCGAGCGATGGGCACCATCAGGCTCCCGATCCGGCCGAGGCCGACGAGACCGAGGGTGCGTCCCGCGAGCTCCGGCCCGATCGTGTGCTGCCACCCACCCTCGCGCACGGAACGGTCCTCCTCGCACAGATGCCGGGACACCGCCAACAGCAGGGCCCAGGTCAACTCCAGCGTAGACGCCGGCGAGCCACCGGTCCCGCACACCGTCACCCCCCGGTCGCGCAGCGCATCGAGATCGACCGCGGCGTTGACCATCCCCGTGGTGACGAGCAGGCGCAGGTTAGGCAGGCGCTGGAGAAGCGAGCGCGGAAACGCCGTGCGCTCGCGCATCGCGACGATCACCTCGAACGGCTCGAGCGCGGCCGCCAGGGCATCCTCTCCCGCGATGGTCACAGTGAACGCCGTGACGTCCGCGCGATCGCCGAGCCGCGACCACGGGCCCATCGTGCGCGCGACATCCTGGAAGTCGTCGAGCACGGCCACCTTCGTCCTCGCGTCTCCCGAGCCCGTGACGCCGATCATGCTCCATACGGTAGTCCTCGCGCGGAAGCTTCTGCGCCGGCAAGGACAAGCGTCTCGCGCATCCCGCGAGTCGCACCGCCGTGAGTTCTTGCGCTCGTTGGTGGCCGCCTATACTCCGGGTAGTTGCCTGCTCAACGAAGGGTTTTCTGTGGACGTCGAGATCTGGTCTGACATTGCCTGTCCATGGTGCTACATCGGCAAGCGCCGCTTCGAGGCCGCGTTGGCCCGGTTCGAGCATCGAGGCGAGGTGCGGGTGATCTGGCGGAGCTTTGAGCTCGATCCCGAGGCGCCGCGCGAGCGTGCGGGGGACCGCGCTGTGCGCCTCGCAGAGAAGTACGCCATCACGATCGAGCGGGCGCGCGAGATGGAGCAACAGCTGACCGGTGTGGCGGCCAGCGAGGGAGTTGAGTTCCGTTTCGACATTGCGCGCAGCGGCGCGACGTTCGACGCCCATCGCATAATTCATCTCGCTGGCGAGCGCGGGCTTCAGGACGCGATGAAGGAGCGGCTGCTGCGGGCGTACTTCACCGAAGGCGAGCTGGTCAGCGACCACCAGACGCTCGCTCGTATGGCCGTCGAGGTGGGGCTCACCGAGGACGAGGTCAGCGAGACGCTTGCCGGCGAACGGTACGCCGAGCAGGTCCGTGACGATGAGCAGACGGCCAGCCAGCTCGGGATCAGGGCCGTGCCGACGTTCGTTATCGATCGCGCGCTGGGTGCGTCCGGCGCTCAGCCACCTGATGCGCTGTTGGACCTGCTGCGCCAAGGATGGGCTAATCGCAGTCCGGTGTCAGTCGTCACTGCCGGCGAGGCATGTGGCATCGACGGCTGCTAGCACCGGCCGCCGAACCCTCCACCGAGCAGCGACCGTTCCCGCTTCGCGCGATTTGCGAGCGTCCGCTGAGCTTCGCTCCAGACGCCCGGTCTGGACGAGCACCGATCGTCAGCTTCGCGGGCTGCCGCGCTCTCGCATTCGCCTACGAAAGCGAGCGTGTGCCGATCCTCAGTCGGCGCGCTCGGACGTCGTCCCAAGCGGCGGCGTTGTTGAACGGCGTGGCGACTGCTGCTCACGCAGGCAATGCGAGCGTCTCGAGCGCCCGCGCGGCGGCTATGACGCAGCCGCTGCCTTGTACTCCTCATCGGTGACGTGCTCGCCCCATGTGACGGCACTGCCCTGCTCGTCGACCTGCTGCATCGCGAGGTGGGTCATGAAGCGGTTCGGGGCGGCGCCGTGCCAGTGGTCCTCGCCGGGCTCGAAGAACACGCGGTCGCCCGGGCGGATGACCTCGATCGGGCCGCCGCGCCGCTGGCACAGGCCGATGCCCTCGGTGACGTAGATGGTCTGGCCGTTTGGGTGCGTGTGCCAGGCGGTCCGGGCGCCGGGTGTGAAGTGGACGCTCGCGGCCTGCAGGCGGGAAGGCTCTGAGGGCGTGGCGACGGCGTCGATGTAGACGGTCCCGGTGAACCAGTCGCTTGGCCCAGGCGCGGTGTCGAGGTTGCTTCTGGTGATCTGCATCTCGTTCTCCTTGGTCGTAGGTGGCTAGGCAACCGCGGTCTTGTCAGCCAGTAGTTCTGGTCTGGATGAGCTCGGCTTGCGGTCCTGGGCAGCGGCAACACGTTCGTGTGCTCATCGCCGGCAGTGGTCCGCTTGTGCGTGCGCGCGATCAACGTGATGATGAGGGCCAGGACGCGTGTCGTGGCGGCGCAGCGCGGCGAGTTCGAGCTCATCCGCCGCTGCAATCCGCGCGAGCTCGTCACTGGTCCAGCTGGTCATGGCTTCACCATGACCTTGATCGCCTCTCGTTCGTCCATCGCCCGGTAGCCGTCGGGCACCCCATCGAGGGGAACGGTGCGGTCGAAGACCCGGCCGGGTTCGATCCTCCCTTCGAGGATGTCGGGCAGCAGCTCCTCGATGTAGGCGCGCACCGGGGCGGGACCGCCGCTCACGGTGATGTTGCCGTAGAACGCCGGCTGTGACGCTGGCATCTTCTCGTCCTGGGGTACGCCGACGCGGCCGATCGCGCCGCCCGGGCGCGCGATGCTGATCGCGGTGAGCGTCGACTGCTCGAGTCCGACGCACTCGAGGACCGAGTGGACGCCGAAGCCGCCGGTCAGCTCGCGCACGCGCTCGGCCGCCTCATCGCCTCGCTCGCTGACGACATCTGTTGCGCCGAAGTCCTTCGCCAGCGCGATCCGGTCGGGGTGGCGCCCGAGGATGATGATCTGCTCTGCGCCGAGCCGCCGCGCGGCGATCACCCCGCACAGTCCGACGGCGCCGTCGCCGACGACCGCCACGCTCTTCCCAGGGCCGACCTTGGCAGCGACTGCTGCGTGATGGCCTGTTCCCATCACGTCGGAGAGCGTGAGCAGGGAGGGCATCAGCTCGTCGTCCTCGCCGACCGGTAGCGCGACGAGCGTCCCGTCGGCCTGGGGAACCCGGAGCGCCTCGGCCTGTGCTCCGTCGGCTTCACCCGTACCGAAGAACCCTCCATGGATGCACGACGTCTGAAGATGCTCGTGGCAGAAGATGCAGGTGCCGTCGGAGTACGCGAACGGCATCACGACGAGATCCCCGACCTTCGCCGTGTGGACGTCGTCGCCGACGGCCTCGACGACGCCGATCGCCTCGTGGCCCATACGGCGGCCGGACTCGCTGCGCTCCATTGTCTTATACGGCCACAGATCGCTGCCGCAGACGCAGGCACGAGTGACCCGCAGGAGGGCGTCGGTCGGGTCGATCAGGCGGGCGTCGGGAACGCTCTCGATACGGACGTCGCCGGCACCGTGCATGACAGTTGCTCGCATGTCGAAACTACCTTTCCTCTGGTTCATGCTCAAAGTCGCTGTACCCAAGAAAGCACCGGACAGCGCCGAGTGAGAGTCCCTGTTGATGGAGTACTAGCAGGGTCCCCCAGCACCAGTCGCGCGGGTCTACCCTTGATCCCGTGGACACTAAAGAGCGAGATACGCGAGTTTCTGAGACCTCGAGACGAGCCAGGCTCGAGCAGGCCGAGGAGATCGCCGAGCGTCTCGGCGGGGGGCTCGTCACCGGCGAAGTGGCGGAATGCCCGCGCCGCGCTCGCGGCGATCAGCGGGTAGCCGAACAGTCCCCAGACTGACGGGTTCGGCTCGATGCGAGCGTCTGTGCGGGCCCCGCTCACACTGCTGGATTGGACGAACCGCGAAAGCCGGGGTCGCGCCTTGGTTAGCTGCCCCTTTCCACCAGGAGCAGAAGGCGGCTCCGGCCTTAAGTAAACGGCATTGGGTTCAGGCCAGGAGTGCGGCGTCGTCAGACCACGACCCCAACTCCAGCTCGGGGAGCTCGTCGGCGTCTAGGGGTTCCTCCTCGGGTGCGTCGGTCCCGAGGCCGAGCATCTCGTTGAGCGCGCCCGCGAGCAGCTCTCATCGTGCGGCGCAGAACTCGTCGAATCGCTCGATCGCCCACAGGCTCTCGTCGGTTGGGATCCACTGTGCCCGGAGCACCTGTGGGTCGGCCTTGGCGAGATAGCTCGCGGGGTCCTCTGCGCCGATCCGGATGTTGTCCCACTTAGAAAGGAATGCAAAGTTCGCGACGGTGGCTTGTTCGGGATGCCCCTGGAGCGCATGGCTCTTCAGCCACGCCTTTGGGAACACATGATGGACCTCGACCGATAGGCCGTTGTGCTGAGGGTCGTAGTTGATCGCCCGGTTGCTCAGCCAGCTTTGTGCGCCATTCTGTACTGCACGGAGCTGGAGCAGCTTGAGCAGCGGCGAGCGATAACCCTTGCCCTCGAGGTCCGCCGCGGTCAAGCGAGCGCCGGGCGTTCGTGGCTCCTGGGCCGCTCGGCTAAGCGCCTCGAGCACCTGCAGCCTATCCTCGTTCTCGCTCCGCAATACATTCACGTCGCTGGCCAGCCTTGTCTCCGCCAGCTGAAGGCTTCGATCTTGTGCGCCCGGCTGTGGTCGAGGTACATCCTCGATGACGCGGGCCTGCCGCTTGAGGAGCGCGTAAGGGCGGTGCTCCGAATCAATGAGCGGATCTTTCGCCGTTGCCACAAAGAGAGGGCTTTCAGGGATATCGCGCTCGACCATAGGGTGGAACCCCTCAACACAGTTCTCGCGGACGATCCGCGCGCCGGGTCGCCTGCAACCTCCGTCCCGCCAGCGCTTTATCTCAGGTTATGAGATAACCTCAAACAAGAGGATCCCATGTCTGAACTTGTGAACCGTCATTGGCAGCCCCGGGTCGCCGGCGCCGGCCTCTCTCGCCGGGACCGACGGTCCTGCGATTACACGGCCTACGTCCCTGATCCTCTCGCGGGCCGGGGGTTCACGCTCGAAGGCGACGTCGCTGCTGATGTCGCGGACGCCGAAGCGGCGATCGCGCGGTTGAATGCACAGGCGAGCGCGCTCGTCGACGCGGAGGCGCTCGCACGGCTACTGCTCCGCGCGGAGTCGGTGGCGTCGTCCCGCATCGAGGGCCTCGAGATCGGAGCGAGGCGGCTCCTGCATGCCGAGGCCGGCCGGTCGATGCGCGAGCGGTCCTCTGACGTGACGGCCACCGAGGTGCTCGGGAACATCGACGCGATGCTCCACGGCCTCGACTGGGTCGGACCCGGCGAGGAGATCACGATCGATCTGCTGTTGGAGATCCACATGCGGCTGCTGGCCGGCACGCCCCTCGAGGGGCACGGCGGGAGTTTCCGGACCGTCCAGAGCTGGATCGGCGGCAGCGACTACAACCCGTGCTCTGCCGACTTCGTTCCTCCGCCCCCGGAGCTCGTCGAGGCTCTGATGGGCGACCTCGTCTCGTTCTGCAACGGCGATGACCTTCCGCCGGTCGTGCAGGCGGCCATCGCCCATGCGCAGTTCGAGACGATCCACCCGTTCATCGACGGCAATGGCCGCACGGGGCGCGCGATCATCCATCTGGTGCTCCGTCGCAGGGGACTGGCGGTCCGCGTGCTGCCACCCGTGTCGCTGGTGCTCGCTACCCTCGCACGCGACTACGTGGGCGGGCTCACGGCGACCCGCTACGTCGGACCGCCCGGCTCCGAGCAGGCCCGTGACGGTTTGAACCGGTGGATCGCGACGTTCGCCGCCGCCTGCACGCGCTCGGTCGCCGACGCCAACGACTTCGAGCGCCGCGTCGCCGAGCTCGAGTCGGGGTGGCGTGAGCGACTCGGCCGCGTGCGCGCCAACTCCGCGGCCGATCTGCTGCTTCACCGGCTCGCGGGCGCCCCCGTGTTGACGGTCGAGAGCGCGGCGTCGCTGATCGGCCGTACGTACAACCCCGCGAACGAGGCCGTTCAACGCCTCGTGAAGGCTGGGATCCTGCACCAGATCACGATCGGTAGGCGCAACCGCGCGTATGAGGCCCCGGAAGTCATCGACGCGTTCACCGATCTCGAGCGCCAGCTCGCGAGTCCAGCGGGGCACACGCGCACCTCCTCGCCGGCACGGCCCGTGCCACGGCGGCGGTCGTCGATGCCCAGCTCACGAGCCGGAGGGTCCCGCGAGCGCACCCGCCAGGTCGGGGAACGCTTGGTGGCCCAGCACGGAGAGGCGCTCGAGATCCTCGCCAATCACGATCCCGACGACCCGCACCAGTAGTAGGGCAAGGCTCCTGATTCTCGCGCCTGGGACGGTGGCGCGCGAACGGGACGAGCGCAGCTCCCCGCCGCGGAGCAAGGGGTCCTAGAGGCCCAGCCCCTCCGGGTTAGCGTTCTTTTGGCCTACGGGCCTCAGGCCTTGAGATCAGGCTCGGCGACAGCCTTGCGGACATCCTCGCTCAGCTGCGCGCTGGCCCGGTAGCGCGTGGAAGGACCGCTGCCCTGCCGTGCGACGAGCCCCGCATCGAGCAGCCGCCGCAGGTCGTTGCTCGCAGTCGGCTGTGATACCGCAGCCTCGGCTACGTAGCTCGCGCGGTCGACGCCCTGAAAGAGGCTCTGCTCCAGGGCGATGACCAGCCTGTCCGGCCATCCGCGCTGCTCCACGAGATCCTCCAGGAAGGACCAGCGCTTCGCGGCCTCTGTGAGCTGCTCCGAGCGTCGACGTGCCTGATCGATATGAGCCTGCACGCAGAATTCGACCCACGGTCCCGCGTCTCGCTCGGGCTGGTAGCTACCGGCCTGAACCGCTTCGAGCGTCGCGTAGTAGTCCTGCGTGTTCTCACCCAGGTACTCCTCTATCGAAAGGAACTCCGGCGTGAGCAGGCCTCCGCGGGCGAGCACGAGCGATTGGAGGATCCGCGAGACGCGGCCATTTCCGTCGTTGAACGGATGGACAGACACGAGATGCAGGTGGGCCATCGCGGCGCGAACCACTACGTGCGCTTCGAGGTCGCCATGCTCGAGCCACTCGGCGACCTCGCCCATCAGCGCCGGAACCTCCTCATACGGCGGTCCGAGGTAGGCGAGTGAGCCTCCCTGGGGGCTGGTCACGCTTACCGGGCCGACGCGGTATTGGCCGGGATCCTTGTCCTTCTGGAAGTAGCAGGCGTCGAAATGGAGATCCAAGATGACGCGATCGACCCAGCGAAAGTGCGGGTCGTCGGACATCACGCCCACGTGGTCCATGGCGCGTCCGTAACACGAGAGCGCCATTCGATGCTCGTCATTGGGATCCGCCGGCTCTTGCCCACTGCTCAGGGCCACGGCCTCCTCAGGGGGGACATGGAATCCCTCGATTTCGATCGAGCTCGAGGCCGCGGACGCGCGCCATTCGCGACGCAGCCGACCGAGCCACGGGGTCTCGACCCCTGTCTTGTCGCCGAGCGCGCCGCGCAAGGCGTCGAGCTCCTTGAGGAGGCGCACGGTTGTGCCGTTGATTGGGGGTGTCTTGTAGATCATCGGATAGGAGCATAGACGATTATTCGTCTTATCGGCCAGACGAGGCAATATCCAAAGCGGCTTGGCGCACCTCAGCCAGGGGGAGAGCACCGCGGGCGAGCAGCTCTATCCGCGAGTCAGAGGGTTAGACGGGAGGGCGCGGCGGAATCGGGCGCGGCGCCGTCGTCGAGGACCCCCGCGGTGAGAGAGACGGGCGATGCCACCGCGTGATCTGCCGCCCGCTCTTCGGCCGCGAGCACGGGGGGGCGTCTACGGTGGGATCGAGGGTCTCCCGGATTCGCTTTGAAATCGGGCTGGCCGCGGTCGCCTCCGTCCGGCATGAGCTTGACGTACGTAGTCCTCCGCTGAACCCAGAGGACTACCACCCGATCGAAGCACGGCTGGGAGACCCTAGCCTCGGAAGCATGCGATACGGCGAACACATGGACTACGCGGATCACATGGATCGTGGCGGCTGGATCTTCCCGGCCGTCCTGATGCTGCTCCTGATCGTGCTCGTTGTCGTCGCGGTCGTCTGGTTCGCCCGCAATCAGACGGGCAAAGTCGCGCCGCGGTATCCGAGCGGCGAGGGAGGGTCGCCGCGCGAGGTTCTCGACCGGCGGCTCGTTTCGGGTGAGATCGGCGAGGAGGAGTACCGGCGTCTGCGCGCCCTGCTCTCTGACGCCGCTCCACCGACCCAACCGCCAGGCTGAGCGATGGGGAGGGTCGTCACGATGGCCCCTCCTCGGCGACGAGAACGAGCGGCGCTGGAGGGTCTTCCGCCAGCGCGTCGAGCAGGTCACCTCCGCCCAAGCTCCACTCCCCTCGTCGCGGCCTGACCCCGATCGCTCAGCAGGCGATGCGCGCGGGGAGGTCCGTGGGGATGCTCGTGAGGTCGGTGAACTCGGCCGCGAAGGCCATGAAACGGTGAATGTCCGGGAGGTTCGTTGCGAGCCCCAGGGACGCGCGGACGGCGCCGCCCGAGGGCAGGCCGATCGCTCTGACGTAGTCGTCGAGGGCCATGCCGTCGCCGAACTCCCCGCCGACGAGCGTCTCCTGCGAGATCGTGAAAGCGAGCTCGCCGGCACCGGGGTTGCAGAAGCACCCTGTGCGCAGTGAGACGTTGTGCTTGCCGGCTACGCGATCGACGTAGCGCTCATCGACGATGCGCCCGTCCGGATGCAGGAAGTTGAACGCGATCGTGGCGCCTCGCCGTTGCCATCCCCGGGGTCCGTAGACGACCGCGGCGGGCGAGCCGTCGGAGTGCTTCAGCGCCCCAAGGCTCTCCAGCAGCCAGTCGCCGAGGGCGGCGACGCGCGCGTGGATCGTCTCGAGCCCGACGCGGTCGAGCAGGTCCAGGCCGATCTCGACGGCGGGCAGGTTCAGGTAGTTGACGGTGCCGTCCTCGAAGTGCGGGGCGCCCGGTGCGGACTGGTAGTACTGGCGCTGGACGAACGCCGCGACGATCGTGCCCCCGGAGAACCATGGTCGCTCGAGCTTCGCGAGCGTGGCGCGGCGGGCGAGCAGGCAGCCGACTCCGGTCGGCCATCCGAACATCTTGTAGAAGGACAGCGCCACGAAGTCCGGATGCCAACGGCTGAGGTCGAGCCTGTTGGTGGGCACGTGAGCAGCGGCGTCCAGCAGGACGTCCCAGCCGTGCGCCTGGGCCTGCTCGATCCACTCCAGCGGGTGATGCGCACCGGAGAAGTTGGACTGCGCGGGGTAGGCGAACAGGTTGTTGTGATCGCCGAGAGTCTCCGTCAGGTAGCGCGGCAGGAGACTCTCGTCGACCCTCAGTTCGGGCGCCACGCTTGGGACGTACGTCGTCTCGGCGCCCCGCGCACGGGCGAACTCGCGGATGCCGTTGACCGAGTTGTGGTTGTCGAACGTGAGCAGGAAGCGGTCGCCTGCATGGAACGGGTAGGCCTCGCCGACCAGCCGCAGCGCGCCGGTCGCGTTCGGCGTGAAGATCGCCTCGTACTCCTCAGGGGAGGCTCTGAAGAACTTCAGCACTCGGGCTCTCGCGCGCTCGAGCAGCTCGGTGCTCGCCGCCGAGGTGGGGTTGACCGAGTGCGGGTTGCCGAACACGTTCTCGCGCAGCAGCCGCATGTGCTCGACGAGTTGCGAGTCCGCGTACAGGCCGCCGCCCGTGTAGTCGAGGTAGACGTGGCGGCCGCCGTCAAGACGTGCAAAGTCGGTGCTGCGGAGCTCGTCGAGGACGGCCGTCTGGCCGTAGCGCGGATGCCGGCGCCGAAAAGCGGCCTCCGCAGTCACGTGCGCCTCCGGCTCGGTGGGAACGACGCTCATGTCGCCGGCCGACCTCTCAACGGCTCGACGTCGACCTCGCTGCCCGCGCGCACGCCCTCGGGCGGCTCGCTCGCCTGCTGCCCTGCGTGGCGGTCACGTGGCGGCACCGAAGAGCCTCACCTTGCGTGCGGCCAGCGTATTGAGGGAGAGGTTTGCCAGAGCCATCGCTCGAGCGATCGCGTCGATCTCTTCGAGCTCCCGGACGCTCAGATGCTCTCGCGCGGACTCCTCGATCCCCGCGGACGCCGATCCTTCAAAGCGATACTCGGCGCGCTCGACGGCGTAGTGGACGGCTGCACGACTGCGAGCGTCGAGCTGCTCGAGATCTCCCGCTCGGAGTGCCTCCAGCTCGGTGGACGACACGCCGGCACGCAGCGCCCAGCGCCGATGCACGCGCGTGCATCCGCCACATGCGTTCACCTGGCTGACGGCCACCATGACTCGCTCGCGAAGCTCGCTGTCGAGACCGCCGGCATAGGCATGCGCCAGCAGCCGGCCCCGCAGCACGACGTTGGCCAGGTCGCGCGCCGCTTCCTCGGCCGAGGCGAACCGTCGCGGTACACAGACGCCAGCGGCGACCGTGCTCAGATCGGGCCCGCAGGTGCCAGGCCTGTCGCTTGCCGTGCCGTGCCGCCCTGCCCGCGATTCCGAGCGGATGCCATTGGAGCTGCTCACGATCTGACTGTAGCCTGGGTGAGAGCGGGACCGCTTGAGGGGCGGCCGGGGCGGCGCCGCGGTGGGGAGCCGCGAGCTCTCGCGCGCGTGGAATTCCTCGACTCGCGCCGTAGTTATCCCGCATGGCGCTGCGATCCTCCTCACCTACCGTTAGGCGCATCATGGGTGACCCGATCAGCACGACGGGGTGGCAGCGGCAATGAGCCGAGTCGTCGTGCTTGGCGCGGGCATCGCGGGACACACCGCCGCCGCCTTCGCGCGCAGCTGGCTCGGACGCGGGGACACCGTGACGGTCGTTTCTCCCAGGCCCGACTACAACTGGGTGCCGTCCAACATCTGGGTAGGCGTGGGGCTGATGAAGCCCGCGCAGGTCACTGTCCCGCTGGCACCGATCTACGAACGGGCCGGCATCGAGTTCGTGCAGGCAGCAGCGAAGGAGATCCACCCGGAGGGCGACCGCGACCACCCGACCCCCTACGTCACTGCCGAGTCCGCAGACGGCGAGACCCGACAGGTGCCGTACGACTTCCTGATCAACGCGACCGGCCCGGCGCTGCGCTTCGACAAGACCGAGGGGCTCGGCCCGGAGGGCGGCAACAGCCTGTCGGTCTGCCTCCCCGCGCACGCCGCGCAGGCCGCGGCTGCCCTCGCCGAGGAGGTCGAGCGGATGCGCACAGGCGAGCGGCGGCGGTTCCTGGTCGGCGTCGGCCACGGCACGTGCACCTGCGAGGGCGCCGCGTTCGAGTACATCGTCAATCTCGAGTTCGAGCTGCGCCACCGTGGCGTGCGCGACCGCGCTGAGATCACGTGGATCACGAACGAGTACGAGCTTGGCGACTTCGGCATGGGCGGCATGCACCTCAAGCGGGCCGGCTATGTCACGCCGAGCAGCATCTTCAACGCCTCCCTGTTCGCCGAGCGCGGCATCGACTGGATCACCCGCGCGCACGTCCAGAAGGTCGAGCCCGACCGCGTCCTCTACGAGACGGTCGACGGCAACGAGGGCGAGAAGGAGTTCGACTTCGCGATGCTGCTGCCGCCCTTCTCCGGCGTCGGCCTGACGGCATTCGACAGCGAGGGCGCGGAGATCACCGAGCGCCTGTTCCTCCCCAACGAATTCATGCGCGTCGACGCCGACTACACGCCCAAGCCCCATGAGGACTGGAGGGCGTCGGACTGGCCGCGCACCTACCAGTCGCCTGACTACGAGAACATCTTCGCTGCCGGGATCGCCTTCGCGCCGCCGCACGCGATCTCGGTCCCGCACAAGAGTCCGAAGGGTACTGTGATCGCGCCGGCGCCGCCGCGTACGGGCATGCCCTCGGCGATGATCGGCAAGGCGGTCGCGAGCAGCATCGTCGACATGATCGGCGGCGCGAAGGCGCCGACGCATACCGCCTCGATGGCCGAGATGGGTGCCGCGTGCGTCGCCTCCGCGGGGGCCAACCCCTTCACCGGAACCGCCGCCTCGATGACCGTGTATCCGATCGTGCCCGACTTCGAGCGCTACCCCGACTACGGCCGCGACCAGGACCGTACCTTCGGCGAGATCGGACTCGCCGGCCACTGGATGAAGATCCTGCTCCACCACCTCTTCCTCTACAAGGCGCGCCTGCGACCGGGCTGGCGCCGGATCCCCGAGTAGCCAGTGGACGACGAGAAGACCCAATACGTCACGAAGCCCACGAGGTTCACCGTGTTCCTTCGCACCTTCCTGCCCTGGCAGGCCTGGCGCTTCGTGGCGATCAACCTGAAAATGGTCGGGATCATCCGGCGCAGCCACCACGGAGACAGCCCGAAATAGTCTGAAATAGCCTGAAATGCCGGTCCCGGGGTAGGCTTCCACGAGCATCCGCAAACCCGGAGGACGGCAGGAGGCCAGATGAGACTTCGCCAGGCGATCGCAGCGCTCGTGTCGTTCGGCCTGGGGGTGGGATCGCTCAGCCTCGCGCCGGCACTCGCCGGAGCCGCTGCCGCAGCGCCGCCGAGCCGCGCCGCCGTGCAGGGCACCTCTCCCGCGGCCGTGCCCGCCGCTGCGGTGAGCGCGACGCCCGCCGATGCGCCTGTCGATTTCAGCGTGGGCCTGCAACTCGGCGATCCCGCCGGCGCGGTGGCGTTCGAGCGGTCCGTGTCCGATCCCGCGAGCGCGAGCTACCGCCACTACCTGACCCCGGCCCAGTGGGAGCGGCGCTTCTCGCCCAGCCAGTCCTCCGTGAATGCGGTCACCTCGTGGCTGCGTTCGCAGGGCATCACCGTCGAAGCCGTCACTCCGGACCGGATGACCGTGCAGGCGAGCGGCTCGGCGGCAGCGGTCGAGCGGGCCTTCGCCACCGGCCTGGGCCAATACCGCCACCTCGGCAGGACCGTGCGCCTGGCCTCCGCGCCGCTGACCGTGCCGAGCTCCCTGGCCGCCGTGATCAGCGGCGTGACCGGGGTCGACCAGAACGTGGCCACGCCCGCCAAGCTGACCGGCGCCGACGTCCCGCGGCCGGCCAAATCACCCGGCAAGGAAATCCCGCAGCCCGAAGGCTTCCGCAACGCGCCGCCCTGCTCGGCGTCCTACGCGAACACGAGCGACACGACCGATCCGGCCTACGGGGGCGCCTACCCCAGCCCGCTGCCCTACGCGGTGTGCGGCTACGTCCCCGGCCAGCTCCAGGGCGCCTACGGCCTCACCTCCCAGATCGCAGGCGGCATCACCGGCAAAGGCGTGACCGTCGCCATCGTCGACGCCTACGCCTCGCCCACGCTGCTCAGCGACGCGCAGCAGTACAGCCAGCGCAACCAGCCGGGCGAAGTGCTCGCGGCCGGCCAGTTCAGCGAGCTGCTGAGCAAGTCCTTCAACAACATCGAACTCTGCGAAGCCAGCGAATGGTTCGGCGAGCAGACGCTCGACGTCGAGGCTGTGCATGCGATCGCTCCCGGCGCCAACATTCTCTACGTCGGCGCCAAGAACTGTCTCAACGGCCTGTTCAACTCCGTCCAGCAGGTGGTGGACGGACACCTCGCCCAGATCATCACGAACTCCTGGGGCGACAACGGCGGCGACCTGCTCGACTCGGCCGGCGCGCGGCGCAGCTTCGACAACGTCCTGCTGATGGCCGCCGGCACGGGCGTCGGTGTCCAGTTCTCCGCGGGCGACGAAGGCGACGAGTTCGCCAACCTCGGCATGACCGTCGCCGACTACCCGCCCTCGAGCCCCTACGTCACCGCTGTCGGCGGCACGAGCCTGCAGGTCGGGCCGGGCACGACGCGCGTCGGCGAGCTGGGCTGGTCGACGTCGAAGAGCGCGCTGTGCACAACGACCCTCGAGGAACTGAAATACCCCGAATGCACCGCGCCGCTGCTGAACACCTGGCTGCCTCCCGCGCCGGGCGCATACGTCTACGGAGGGGGCGGGGGCACCAGCTACAAGTACCCCGAGCCCGCCTATCAGGAAGGCGTGGTCCCGGCCGCGCTCGCGGGCCGCAACTCGGCCATCACGGGCATCGCCAACAGGGTCGAGCCGGACATCTCGATGGACGCGGATCCCACGACGGGGATGCTCGTCGGCGAGACCCAGACGTTCCCCAACGGCACCTACTACGACGAGTACCGCATCGGCGGGACGAGCCTTTCCTCACCTCTGTTCGCGGGGGAGATGGCCCTCGCCGACCAGGCGGCCGGCGTCCCGCTCGGCTTCGTGAACCCGCTGCTGTACAAGCTCGCCGCCTCGAGCTCGGCGGCCAGCGCCTTCTACGACGTCAGGCCGCACGGCAAGCAGGCGAACGTGAGGGTGGACTACCACAACGGCGTCAGCGCCGAAGGAGGGACCATCACCTCCGTGCGCGTGCTCGACTACGAGGGCCGTGAGGTCTTCTGCAGCGGGACCGGCAGCTGCACCCACCAGAAGGTCGCCCTCAACACCAGCGCGGGCTTCGACTCCATGACCGGGATCGGCTCCCCCGGCAGCGGGCTCGTGGCGGCGCTGGCCAAACCGTAGGCGCCCCCGGGTCGGGCCTGCGGGGGTCAGGCCGCGCGCGCGAGCGGCGCCACGGGCGTGCCG
>CALAQT010000080.1 GCA_937888775.1 uncultured Actinomycetes bacterium
TTATGTCCCCTGCAAAGCCACGACCGCGCCGTCGGCCGTGGCACTACTCATCTAGCTCGATAGTGGCACTGCGTACCGCAGGGTGGCCGCGAACCCGTGGCGCTCGCCGGCCGCGTGATGCTCGAGTTCCGGGCAAACCGCGTCTCTCGACCAGCCGCCGACACGTTGCGTCGTGACATGAATGCAAGTGTCCGCCGCGGGCGGCCCAGCGCGCCAGCCGCAATCTACGGCAGCGGACGCCTGGGCGGCCGCCCGCAGATCCTGCGACAGGCCCGCTGTTTCGTGAAACAAGCAGTGAGCTGGAGGACGGTTGAACGCTCGTGTCTCGCCGAAGCCCAAGCGCCCGCCGACGCGAGTACGGCGCAACGTTTCACGTGCTTGGCGCCGCGCACGTGGGTGCCTCGACTCAGGTGCGGTGGCTCACCTGAGCTATCGTCGCGGCATGGCGCTGGACCGCATCACGAAAAGCCTCCTGGAAGACTTCGCGGCGAGCGAAAGCCTCGCGCAGATGGGCGAGCCCGAGGCCTTCGAACGGTTTGCGACTTTCGCTGGAGCACCCCGAGACGTTCAACGTCGAGGACCTGATCGTTGCCGGCGGGAACGACCTTGCGATTGACGGCTCGCGATCATCGCGAACGGCAGCCTCGTGACCAGCCTGGACGAGTTCGAGGATGTGCTCGAGGCGAGCGGCTACATCGAGGCGACGTTCGTTTTTGTCCAAGCGAAGACTGCGACAAGCTTTGACTCAGGCGAGATTGGCAACTTCTGCGCGGGGGTCCGCGACTTCTTCCCCGAGGAACCGACCTTGCCCCGGAACGACGCGATCAAGCAAGCCGAGGCGATCCAGCGCGCGATCTACGACAACAGTGCCCGGTTCCGGCGCGGCAACCCGCACTGCCGCCTGTACTACGTGACCGCGGGTCGCTGGACTGACGACGTTCACCTGACCGGCCGGGTGTCGACCGAGGTTCAAGCCCTCGAAGCGCTCGGGCTGTTCGCGCCCGGAGGGGTCGACTTCCTGCCCGTCGATGCGGATCGCCTCCAGACGCTTTACCGCGACACGCAGCACCGGGTTTCAAGCGAGTTCCAGTTCCCGACTCGGACCGTGCTGCCTGAGATGGAGCACGTCACTGAGGCCTACCTCGGCGTCTTGCCTGCGAAGGAGTACTTGAAGCTCATCGTCGACGACGCGGATCAACTACGGCGGTCCCTGTTCTACGACAACGTCCGCGACTTTCAAGACTTCAACGTCGTGAACGAGCAGATCCGCGAGACGCTCGCCTCGGATGAGCGCAACGCCTATCGCGCTGCTGAACAACGGCGTCACGATCGTGACGCGCTCGTTGACGACGACCGGCAACAAGTTCGTCATGGAGGACTACCAGATCGTCAACGGCTGCCAGACGAGCCACGTGCTGTACCGCGAGCGGGACAAGATTACCGATGAGGTCTACGTCCCCATCAAGGTCATCGCCACCGCTGACGACGACCTTACGAATGCCGTGATTCGCGCGACGAACTCGCAGACCCCGATCGGCATGGACGACCTGCAGGCCCTTTCGGGCTTTCAGAAGAGGCTTGAGGCGTTCTACGCAACGTACCAGGACCGGCATCGGCTGTACTACGAGCGCCGGTCGAAGCAGTATGAGGGCGTCCCGGGCGTCGAGAAGGTCCGGGTCGTCACGCGCGGCCTGCAGATCCGCGCGTTCGCTTCCATGTTCCTCGACGAGCCCCATCGCGCAGGTCGCTACTTCGCCACGCTCTTGAAGGAGATCGGTGGTCGCATCGTCGCCGACGACCACAAGCTCGAGATGTATTACGTCAGCGCCTTCGCGCAGTACAGACTCGAGTTCCTTTTCCGGAATGGCCTCCTCGATGTCACGTACAAGCCGGCGCGATACCACCTCTTGATGGCGGTCCGGCACGCCGCCATCGGCGTCAACCTTCCCCCGTTCAACTCGCGGAAGATGCAGCAGGCTTGCGCCGAGCTGATCACGCTCTTCCACGATGAGCGGGCGGAGAGGACAGCCTTCGCCAAGGCAGCCGCGGCGATCGACACGGCCGTCGGCGGCGAAGTCCTCGATAGGGACCTCGTCCGGACGCAGTCGTTCACAGACGCGGTCGCCGACGCGGTCGCAACGGACACGGGCTCCTAGCTTGGACATCGATCGTTCCTCTCGATGAGAAGCTCGCGTTAGCGGACGCTGCGTGAGCTGCTCGGGGTGCCAGAAGGCTGCCGAAGGAAGCTCCAGCTACGGACTAAACTACGGACTAAGCTACGGATCGTGAGTCTGTAGCTGAACCCGTCCCCGCCCCCGCTGCATCTGGGTTTTGGTGAGGGACCCGAGCCAGACTACCCGCCCTCCACGAGGTCATTCGGGTAGTCTGGCTCGGGTCCAAGTATTTGTATCTGTCAGCGGGGGTGGGGGTGGGACATCAGCAGTTTTGGTCTGGAATGGCTATCGGTTTCAGATGGTGGTTTGGGTGGTCAAAGTCAAAGTCAAAGTCAAAGTCAACGGCAACGTCGGGTGAGGCGATGCGTGCTGGGGGCGCTGGGGTGATGCTGCGCGCGGTCGGCTTGTGGGGTGGGCGGTGACCGAGGAGGCGGCGCGTCGGATGGGGTCGGCGGGTCGCGTGGGGTGGCGCGCGGGGCCAGCGTCGCTCGAGGGGCTCGTCTGGCTGGCGCGGGTCGGCCCTGCTTCAGTCGAGGCGTGGGGTTGCGCGATGGGCTGGAGTCGCTCGGTGGGGTTCTCGCACGCGCAGCGGCTAGAACGCGAGGGGTGGCTGGCGAGGTATCCGATGCTCCGCGGGCACGGCTCGTTGCTGGTGGCGACGAGTTCCGGGGTGCGGATGGCTGGCGTGGCGGTCTCGCCAGCGAGACCACCGGCACCGACGTGGTGGGCGCACCTTGATGCGTGCGGTTGGGTCGCGGCGTGGCTGACCGTCCGCGGTCGCGTGATGCAGGGCTGCCGCGAGGTGGACGAAGATCCGTCGTGGCGCGGGAACATTCGCTGGCACGACGGCAAGGGCGCACACCGCGCAGGGCATCGGCCCGACCTCGCGGTGATCTTGGACGGCGTGCGATTCGGCATCGAGGTCGAGCTCGCACGGAAGTCGCTCGAACGGCTGACGGCGATCGTCGGCCTGCACGCCCGCTGGCGCGCAGCCGGGCAGACCGCCGGCGTGATCTACGTATGCGCGGATGAGGCGGGCGCCGCAAGGGTGCGGGACATCGCCCGCCAGCGAGGACTGAGCACCGGCCGCGGCGGTGGCCTGCGCATCGAGCTACTTCAGAACATCGAGCGGGAGGCGCGCGCAGCTCGCAGGCCACAAGCCGCGTAAGCATATGTAGCGGTAGGTTGCCGGGTGTAGCGCTATGGTTGCGAATGATGTTGCGTCCGACCGTCGTGCTCCTCGATCTCGCGCTGGTGATCGCGCTCGGGGCGCTCGGATGGCTGGGAGCGTGGCTGCTGCGTCGCCGGACGACTCTGTCGGTGAAGAACCTCTACCTCGCCGCGGCACTGACGGGACTCGCGCTCGGGGTCGGCATCGCTGCGCGAGCCTGGCCGGTTGTGCTGCTGCTCGCGCCGATCGCCGCGCCGGCGTTCGCGGGAGCGCTCTCCGGGCGTCGCTGGCGCCTCGCGGATCTCGGCGCCGGCGAGGAGCTGCGCCAGCATGAGCTCTCCCGCAGATGGATGTGGCAGTCGGCGCCGGACAGACGTCCAGGGGAGCGCAGGTACATCGCCTCACAGGGCGAGATCGTTCACGAACGACCCTGGCCCGACGACGTCGAGTACGTGCCCATGACCGGGCAAGCCGATCGTGGCGCCAAGCTGCCGCTCGGCGAGGGGCAGCACGTGTTCGAGTGCGGCGGCACCGGGACAGGTAAGACCACGACCGCGCGCAGGCTGCTCGCCGCACGGACGCTCGCGCACGGCGCTGCCGCGCTGCTGATCGACCAGAAAGGCGACCCCGAGGACGAAGAGCAGCTACGACGGATCGCGGCGGCCGCCGGCCGGCCGTTCGTGCTGTTCGACCCGCGCGACCCGGACACCGATCGGTGGCAGCCGTTGTGGGGCGCTCCGGCCGATGTCGCGGCGCGCGCGGTCGAGCCGATCAAGAAGTCAGAGCCCTACTACGCCGACGTGCTGCGCCAGCACCTGAACCTGATCGTCGAAGTGCTCCACGCCGCGGACCGCTGGCCGCCGAGCTTCCCCCTGCTCGTCGACGCCGCCCGCTCAAACCGCTACGAGACGATCTGCGATCTCGCCACCGGACTCGGCAACGAGCACCGGATGCTCAAACGCCGCGTCGAGGAGCACGCCGAATGGGTCAGCTCGCGCGACGGCAAGAAAGACCTCGCCGGAGGGCTGGTGCGGCTCGAGCTGGTGATGGGCGCCGCGTGGCGCCAGGTGCTCACGCCAAGGCTCACGCCGGACGGCGACACCGTCGCCGTCCGGCTCGTCGAGGCGATCCAAGCCGGCGCGGTCGTGATGTGGCGCACCTACGCCGACGACATGCCCGACGAGGCCGCCGCGATCACAGTGCTCGCGCTCTCCGACCTGCACGCCGCGGCCGGGCGGGCCGGGGCGCCGTGGACGCTGATGCTCGACGAGTTCGGCGCGGTGATCCACATGGCCGCCGCGCGCGGAATCGCGATCCTGCAGCGCGCCCGCTCGCATCACGGGCAGGTGATCGTCATCACCCAATCCGCCGCCGACATCGAAGCGCTGTCACAACAACCAGGGCTGCTGCCCTCATTGAGCGACAACTTCTCGGCGTTCGTCGCGCACCGCCAGACCGCGCCCGAGACCCGCGACTGGCTCGCGAAGCTGATGGGCACCCGCGCGATCTGGCAATCAACCGACCAAACACCCGGACACACAGGGATGCCGACAGGGTCGGGCAGCCGCCGGCGGGTCAGGGAGTTCCGAATCGGCTCAGACGTCTTCGCGACCCTCGGCAGAGGCGAGGCGGTCATCTACACCACGCTCGGCCCCGATCCAGAGCGCGCGTCCATCCTGCCCGCCCGTCTCCCGGCCGACAATCCCAACAGGATCGGGCACGGCGACCGGCACGCAGCCGAGATCGCCGTGCACCCCGAGGAAACGCTCCCGATCGCCATGCACCACACCCAGCCACCCGTCGGCGAGACCGACGTCGACACGAACGATGTCTAGCCAGGTGAGCTCGAGATCGCCAAGACGGACGTCCGAAGTGGACGGCGGGTCGGCCGGCCGAAGCGCGGTCCGTGAGTACGAGCGCCGACGTGCGCAGCGCGAGGCACGCGCCCGAGCGCGCCTCGGCCCGCTCGGCCAGGCCCTTGCGCGACTGATCGGAGATCCGCAAAGCACCCGCGCGTGGAAGCAAGGCGCCGATGAAGAGATCCGCGTCGCCCGCCAACTCGCCAGGCACCTGAGCGGGCCGCCACGTCATATTGCTGCACGACCGGCGGATCCCAGGCCGCGGGCGAGCGAACATCGACCACATCGCGATCGGCCCCGGTGGGATCACCGTGATCGACACCAAGAGTGCCCGCGGACGACTGCGGATCGAGATGCACGGCGGCTTCCTCTCCCCACGCCGCGAACTGCTGCTCATCAACGGACACGACCGCACCCAGCTCGTAGACGGGCTCGAACATCAGATCGAAGCCGTGCGAACCGCGATCGCCGAGCTCACCATCGGCGAGCTGGACGTTCGGGGCGCACTCTGCTTTCCGAACATCGAGGGACTACCGCGACTCGGGCAACTGACCATGCGCTCAGGAACGATCGCGATAGACGCGCCTCGGGGCGTCGCGAAACTCGCGCGACGCCAGGGCCCGATCACGGTCGACTTCATCGAGCGAATCGCCAGCAATCTGACGCAACGGTTCCCGCCCGCCTGAGCAGAACATCGAGCCTGACCAGCGTGACGAGACATGCAGACTCGGCGCGCCATCAATCCGGGGCGCTCGGGATGCGGGTGATCCACGCGCCCACAGTCGTCGCCGAGCGGGGTGCGGTGTGGCCGTGGACCGCTGCGCGGTCGTGACTCTTGGCCGGGAGTCGGCGAAGCGGGACGACGCGCGATTGCCTTGCACCAGGAGCGGCGACCGGCCGACGACGAGCTAGTGATCACAATCGTGGCCAGGCAGTCGCGGGCGAGTCGGCGAGTAGACGCCGCGCGCTTGGTCGGAGCGATCGTGCGATGTGCCGGTGGTCAGCGCGGCTCCGGGCGATTGGATCGTCGCCAAAGGAGGCGTCCGCTCCGAGGCCGTCCAGATCGCGAAAGCAGTCGTTCGCGAGGTGCGCGGTTTCCGCGCATAGGGGGTCCGCCGAGCAATAACGCCCGAGTACCACCGCAGGTCGAATGCGGGTCTTTCCAGCCTCGGCTGCGCGAGTCTTTCGCACCAGATCCGTCCACCCACGTCCCCTCGGACGCCCTTCTGCAAATCGCGCGAAGGAGCGGTGACAAGGAGGTCGGCCCTAATTCTTGTCCCCGCGAGTGAGGACTTCGTTAGCGACGGTGTCGACGTCGTCGTTGCCGTCGCCGTACCTTTCGTGAGCGACCCCTGTATGCGAGCCGATCGATCAACCGAGGAAGAGGTCATGGCAGTCCTCGACGCTTTCAATGAAGCGCTCGAACGCCGCGATCTCGACGCTACGCTGGCCTTGTTCGTCCGGCATCCTGACGTGACGCTCGTTGGATCTGAGGAAGGCGAGACGGCGACGGGGCCATCTGAACTTCATTCATTCTTCGAGCGGATCTTCGGCGGTGAGTGGGAGGTGATCCTGGCCGATAACGGCAGCCGCTACGGTACCGTGGCGGTGGCCCAGCGCTGGGCGGAGCGCTTGCCGTTGCGGATCGTCAGCGTCGGCGGTCCGCCCGATGCGGGCCGCGCCCGTAACGCCGGGGCGGCGGCCGCGAGGGCTGACCTACTCGCGTTCTGCGACGGAGATGACGAGGTCTCGCCAGGCTGGCGGGGGGCGTTGTTGGAGGCCCTGCGGGACGCCCCGCTGGTCACCGGGCCGATCGACTGCCGACGGCTCAACTCGGCGAGAGCGGCGAAGGCACTGGACGGCGTCATGCCCAGTGGCCCAGAGTGGTTGCCGAGAGTGACCGCTGGCGGGAACGTCGCCGTCCGCCGGGCCGTGCTCGAGGCGGTGGGGGGCTTTCCCGAGGACTACGGTCGCGGGGAGGATACGGCCTTCGGCTGGAGCGTGCAGCTGGCTGGTTACCCCTTGGCGGTCGCGCCGGCGGCCCTCGTCTATTACCGCCTGAAGGGCGATTCGCGCCGCGCGATGTTCCAGCGCTTCTACCGGTACGGTCGGGCGAGCGTCAAGCACTACCGGAGCTTCCGGGAGCGCGGGATGCCGCGGTCACCCGCCCGTGACGTGGTCTACGACTGGGCGACGATCCCCCTCAACTTCCTGCGGGGTAGGTCGTACTTCGCCGCCCAGATGGCCGGCTGCCGAGTGGGTCGGCTGGTTGGCTCGGCCCGGTCAAGAATCCTGTACCTGTGAGCGGCCCGCCGGAGATCAGCGTCGTGCTGGCCGTGCGGAACATGGCAAGCACGATCGAGAGCCAACTCGCCGCCCTCTCCCGCCAGGACTTCGACGGCGACTGGGAGCTGATCGTCGCCGACAACGCCAGCACCGACGACACTCTTGCCGTCGTCGAACGCTGGAGCGCGCGCCTGCCGCTGCGGATCCTCGCCGCCGGCGGCCCTCCCGACACGAGCCGAGGCCGGAACGTCGGGGCGGCCGGCGCGCGAGCGCCGCGGCTGGCCTTCTGCGACGGAGACGACGAGGTCTCGCCGGGCTGGCTGCGGGCGATCGCGGAGGCGCTGCGCGATGCTGCGCTCGTCATCGGGCCACTCGACTACCAGCGGCTGAATTCGCCCCAGGCGGCGGCCGTCCTCGAGAGTGGGGCGCCGGGGACCTCGGCCTGGCACCTCGAGTCGGAGGGCATCGGCGGGAACTGCGGCGTCCGGCGTGAGGCGTTCGAAGCGGTGGGGGGCTTTCCCGAGGACTACGGTCGCGGGCAGGACACCGCATTCTTCTGGCGGGCGCAACTGGCCGGACACCGCTTGGCCCTCGAGCCAAGGGCGATCGTCCACTACCGGTTGAAAGGCGATTCGCGCCGCGCGATGTTCCAGCGCTTCTACCGGCACGGTCGCGCAAGTGTCAAGCACTACCAGCGGTTCCGGGAGCACGGGCTGCCCCGCTCGCCCGCCCGCGACGTTGTGTATGACTGGGCGACCGTCCCGCTCCAGTTGCTGCGCGGCAACTCCTACCGGGCGGCGCAGCAGGCCGGCTGGCGCCTAGGCCGGCTGGTCGGCTCAGCCAGCTCGAGCGTGCTCTGCCTGTGAACTCGATCCTCGCGCCGGATGTCGCTCTCTGCACGATCTGCGACTGGCCGTATCTCGCCCGACTGCTCGTGCTAGTCCGATCGCTGCAGCGCGTGGATCCCGCGCTGACCCTGCACGTCGTTTGCCTGGACGAGCCGACCCGACGCTACCTGGAGAAGCGACCGGGAATCATCGCGACTGCGGTCAGCGAAGTCGAACGCGGCGATCCCGAGGTACTGGCCACGCGACGCTTCCGCACGCAGACGGGGTATGCCTGGACGCTCAAACCGGCCATCTGTCTGCACGTGCTGCGCAGTCGACCTGACGCCGGCGCGGTGCTGTTCCTGGACGCCGACCTGATGTTCTTCGACTCGCCCGAGCCCATCTTTGATGAGCTCGCCCGCGGGTCGGTGCTGCTGGTGCCCGAGCGCCACGTAGCACCAGCCGCCTGGACCCGGGCCGGAGGCCGGCCTGACCTGGGGACCGCGGCCGGAGAGACCTGGGGCTTCTACAACAGCGGCACGGTGGGCTTCCGGCGCGACCGCGCCGGGCTCGCGGCGCTCGGTTGGTGGAGGGAGCAGTGCCTGTCCGGGGGGCAGGACTGGGGCGCGCCCGGAGCCAGAGGCGACCAGTGGAACCTGAACCCGGTCCCGAATCGGTTCGGCGGCGTGCGGATCATCGACCATCCCGGCGTGGGACTCGCGCCGTGGAACGCGCGGGGCACCACGCTCGAGTGCCGCGGCGCTCACCTGCTGGCCGACGGCCGGCCCGTTGTCTTCTACCACTTCCAGTCGCTGCGACTGCGCCACGAGAGCGTCGTGAGCCGCTTAACGGGGTGGCGCGGCAACGATCTCGGCCGGCTGCCCGGAGTGACGCCACCGCTGCGAGCGACGATCTACCGGCAGTGGCGGCTGTCAACGGGCGAGCGGGAACTGCTGTGGTGGCCGTATCTTCGGGAGCTCGCCGCAGCCGTGGCTGAGATCCGCGGCGAGCAGCCGGCGTGGGCGGACACGCTGAGGCGCAATACCGCGGGAGAGATCGCCGGCGACGTCGTCAGCGAACTGAGCTGGCGTACCTACCTTGCAGCCGGGCGGCTGCTGCCCCCACCGGCGCGCCGAGCCGTCTCGTCACTGCGCGCGCGCGCGCGTCAGCGCTTCACCACACGTGCCTAAAGGCCTCCGCCGTGCCGAGCGCCAGGCCACGGGCTTGAGCGACGGCCAGCCGCCGGTGCAGCGGCGAGCGAGTCCTGATCGCGCCGGCGAACATGAAGGCCACGCCCCAGGCCAGCCGCAGCCAGAGCCAGGCGCCGCCCGCAAGGTCGTCGGTACGCAGATGCTTGATCGCACAGCCGGCGTTGCCGGCCAGATAGCCGGCGTGTAGCCGGGTCAGATCGGTCTCCGTGCGCCACTGGCGGTGCGTGACGCGCAGTTCGGGGGTCAGGTAGGCGACCCCGCCCGCCCTCAAGAAGCGGTAGTTGAAGTCGAGGTCCTCGCCCGCTGGGAACGGGCGCGTCCCAGTGCCGAGGCGCTCATCCCACCCACCGAGTCGCTCCACCACCCGGCGCTGGACGGCGAAGCTGGCGCCCTGGCCGATCGCGAGCGGGGGCGTCCGCCAACGGCCGCTGCGAACTCGCGGCCAGCTCACATGCTGCACGCCGACCACGGTCAGATCGGCTGGTGACCGATCACCGCTCTCGAGCATTCCGCTGACGAAACCGGCGGCGGGATGCCTGGCGCAGACCGAGGCGAGCCGCGCGGCCCAGCCCGGACCAGGCAGGCAGTCATCGTCGAGGAAGGCGACCCAGTTCGTCCTGGCCCGCCGCACACCGAGGTTGCGGGCACGGGACACACCCTGCTGGTCATCCCGGATGACCGTGATCGGGGGCCTGGAAGCTGCGGCGGAAACCCGGGCGGGGCGGCGCCGACCCTGATCGACGACCACGATCTCAGCGACTGACTCGGCGGATTCTGCCGCGAGCGCGTCAAGCAACTCGCCCAGCATCTCGGGTCGGTCCCGAGTACAGACGACGATGGTCAGGAGGGAGAGCGGGCCTTCGGACTCGGGCCGCCGATGGGTCAACCGCGCGAGGATGCCCGTATCGTATGCCCGACCCCGGTTCGGCACGAGGAGCGCGAGATGCGAGTGGGCATAGTCGGACGTGGACGTGTGGCCAAGCCGTCGAGCGCCTGTTCGAGCACTGTGGCCACGAGGTGGTCGCCTGAGACAAGGGCCCCGGGGCGCCCTACCCGCCGCGGCGCTGGAGTCATGCCTCTTCGCCGTCGTGTGCGTTGGAACGCCCCCGGACGATGACGGCGGCGCCGATGTGTCGGAGGTCATCGAGGCCATCTATCAGCTGCCCCTCGACCGGGGTGAGCCGCTCCTATCGTCAACGTCGGCGGAGTTCAGCAACGGACACGGTCGCACTTGCTCATAAAACGAATCGCCTGCGCTTCCCTGGTGCGACGAGCGGCCACCTCCCGGAACCGAATGGCATCCGAAGTGTTCGCGGCGCCTTGGCAACTGCGACGGCGATCTCCGCTGAGCGCCTCATCTCGCGGCGCCCGGGCCCCCGCAAGCCACCAGGGTCGAGACCCCCTTTCCCCGCGCCGCAGGCATCTCGTCGCTGCACGCCGCGCACCTGCTCAGCGCGGAAAGCGTGCATTTCGCAGGCGATCGCTTTCGCCTCTGCTGACCCACTATCGCGACCTCCTCCGGCCATGTCCGGCATGAATCGCCCGACGAGAACGTCGTCCTCCCCCGACCTCAGCGTCGTGGTCGTCGGCGCGTCTGGGATGGCGACGATCGGCCGTACGCTCGGCTGCCTCCGCGCGCAGACCGCCGCGGACCGGATCGAGGTGCTCATCGTCACGCCGTCCGCCGGCGAGATCGACCGCGACGCCCTCGGCGCGGGGCGCTTCGCCGCGCTGCGGGCGGTCGAGGTCGGTCCGATCACCAGGCGCGGGCACGCGGCGGCGGCCGGTATCCGCGAGGCGACGGCTCCGGTCGTGGCACTGCTCGAGGACCACTCGTATCCGGAGCCGGGCTGGGCAGCCGCGCTGCTCGCTGCACACACCCAGCCGTGGGCCGGCGTGGGGCCGTCGGTCGAGAACGCCAATCCCGGCACGGCGATCAGCCGGGTCACCTTCTGGTTCTCGTTCGCCGCGATGAGCGGGCCGCAGGAGGCCGGGACTCGGACGCTGCTCCCGTGGCACAACACCGCGTACAAGCGCGAGATCCTCACAGGCTATGGCGAGCGGCTCGGCCCGCTCCTGGCGTGGGAGGGCGACCTTCAGGACGACCTCCTCGCCCGCGGCCACCAGCTCTACCTCGCACCCGCCGCCCGCACTCACCACCTCCAAGGCTCGGCGTTCACGGCCGCTCTCGGGATCCACTTCCAGTGCGGCCGCATCCTCGGCGGCCAGCACGCCGAGAAGGAGCGGCTGCCCTGGTGGCGGCGGGCGGCCTACGCCGCGGCGATGCCGGTGCTCCCGCTGGTGCACATCCGTCGGGCTGCTCCGGAGCTCCACCGCATGGGCGTCACCACGCGCGACATGGTCGCCGACGGACCCACGCTCCTGACGATGCTCGCCGCGATGGCCATCGGCGAGGCCGTCGGCTATCTCAGCGGGGTCGGCGACGCGACGGACCGCCTACAGCGGTACGACCTGTACCGGGCGGCCCATCTTTCGCGGCGCGAGCGCCGGGTGGCGGCGGCCATGGCGCAGACCACCGAGCCGACCGCCGCGTGACGACACTCGTGCGCTTGTCGGTGATTATCCCGGTCTATCGGGCGGACGTGACGTTGCCCGGTGTGCTCGCCGCGCTCCGACCTCAGATCGTGCGTGGAGCCGAGGTGGTAGTGGTGGACAGCTCGGGGCTCGAGCACGCCGCCCAGCTCGAGCGGGCGCACCCGTGGCTGCGGGTCGTCGGCTTGCCCGATCGAGTTCTCCCCGGCGAGGCGCGCAACATGGGCGCCCGGGCTGCTCGCGGGTCGCGGCTGGCGTTCCTGGACGCCGATGCGGTTCCTGGGGAGAGCTGGTTGGCTCGCCTCCAATCCGGGCTCAACGGTGGTGGAGCCGTGGCCGTGGCGGGCGCCGTTCACAACGGCACGCCCCGCGACGCGATCGGGACCACCTCCTACCTGCTCGAGTTCTCCGAGTGGACGCCCAAGCGGCGCGGCGCGCCATTGCACGGAGCTACGTGCAACCTGCTCGTCGAGCGCTCCGCGTTCGACGCGGCCGGAGGGTTCTGCGAAGACATCTGGCCCGGCGAGGACACGGTCCTGACCCTACCCTGGGGCCGCGCCAAGCGCCTTGTGTTCGCGCCCGACGCTCCGGTCTGGCACCTGAACCGGACCAGGCTGGTCGACTTGCTGCGCCATCAATACCGGCTCGGTCGCTCGTTCGCGGCCGTGTGCGACCTGGTGGACTTCCCCCACCGCCGCTTCAGCCATTGGCCGCTGCTGACGATCGCGCCGGCGTTGCGATTCGGTGCACTGGGCATGCGGCTGTTCGGTCAGCCGCCGCTGCTCCGCAAGGCCGCCGGCGTAAGTCCGCTGCTCGCTGTCGGCCTGGCCGCCTGGACAGCCGGGGTCGCGGCCGAGCGATGAACCAGACCTCGTCGCCGCCATCGCCCGGCGTGCGCCCCCCCGAGCTAGAACTCTGCACAATCTGCGACCGGCCGTACCTACCGCGGTTGCTGGCGATGGCCATGTCGCTGAGGCGAGTGTGTCCGTCTCTGCGTCTGCATGTCGTGTGCCTGGACGACGCCACCACGGGATACCTGCGAGAGCGTGCCGGCATCGTGACGATTCCGCTGGCCGAGCTCGAGCGCGTCGATTCCGCTGTGGCGGCCACCCGCTCTTCGCGCAGCCGCAAGACGTATGCGTGGACGCTGAAGCCGGCTTGCTGCGTTCACGTCCTGCGCACCCGCAGCGATGCCGAGGCCGTGGCTTTCGTCGACGCCGACCTCCTGTTCTTCAGCTCGCCGGATCCCATCTTCGCCGAGCTAGCCCGGGCATCGGTCCTGCTCGTACCCGAACGCCCCGAGCCGCCAAGCGCTTGGACCGATGCGGGTGTCCGACCCGAGCTCGGAACCACGCGAGGCGCGACCAAGGGCTTCTACAACAGCGGGTTGGTCGCGTTCCGACGTGATGTCGACGGGCTCGCGGCGCTTCATTGGTGGCGCCAGCGGTGCGTCGAATCCTGCGAGCCGGGAAGTGTGGCTGGACAGCACGGCGACCAATGGCACCTGAACGAGGTTCCGGCGCTGTTCGCGGGCGTGCGCGTGATCGAGCATCCAGGGGTCGGGCTGGCGCCATGGAACGCGCACGCCGCCAAGCTCGGGCTACGTCGCGGTCAGCTGCTGGCCGACGGCCACCCCGGCTGATCCACGTGGCCTGTTATCTCCGACTGCTCGGCCTTCAACCGACCGACCCCGAAACGCAGCGCAGCACGCCTGCACCCAGCTCGTGAGCCCTGCTTTCGGCGAGATGGCTTATCCATTTGAGTCAGGTAGGCTTGGGCGGTGCCGGCGGCTGGTCGAGACTATCCGGGCTCATACGCGGAGCTGCTGTCGTGGTTTCCTGACGAGCTCGCGTGCCTGGACTATCTGGAGTGGCTGCGCTGGCCGGACGGGGTGCGCTGTCCCCGGTGTGCGGGGCGGGATGGCTGGCGGCTTGGCGTCGGGCGGTGGGAGTGCGCGGTCTGCGGGCGCCAGGCGTCGGTCACGGCGGGGACGATCTTCCATCGCACTCGGACGCCGCTTCGGTTGTGGTTTGAGGCTGCATGGCAGATGACCAGTCAGAAGCACGGGGTCTCGGCGTTGGGGGTGCAGCGCTCGCTCGGGCTGGGCTCCTATCAGACCGCGTGGGCGATGCTGCACCGCTACCGGGTGGCGATGGTTCGTCCCGGCCGGGACCGGCTGGCTGGTCATGTCGAGGTCGACGAGGGGTACGTCGGCGGGGTGGAGAGCAGTGCTCAAGGGCGCAAGACCGAGACCAAGGCGATCGTCGCGATCGCTGTGGAGATCAAGCATCCGAAGGGATTCGGACGGATCCGGCTCAAGCAGGTCCCGGACGTCACCGCGGAGAGTCTGCTGCCGTTCGTCGACGAGGCGGTCTGTCGAGCACCAACTCCGGTGCCGGATTCAAACGGCGCTCAACAGCGAGCCGGGCGCGACCGTCCACACCGACGGATGGCAGGCGTACTGGAACCTGCCCGAGCGCGGCTTCGAGCACGAGCGGACGATCATGCGCCAGCAGAACGATCCCGCACACCTCGTCATGCCCGGCGTGCACCGCGTCGCGAGCCTGCTCCAGCGCTGGCTGCTGGGTACGCACCAGGGGCGCGTCAGCCACGACCACCTCGACGCCTACCTCAACGAGTTCACCTTCCGCTTCAACCGACGCAACTCCAGGCGTCGCGGCCTGCTCTTCTACCGCCTCCTCGAGCAGGCGATCGCGGCCGAACCGGTCACCTACCGCAGCCTCGTCGTCAACCCGAACGCCACCGGCCGCCGATCTCCGCTTCCGAGCAGACCCGGTCGGGTAGCCACGGTCCCGGCCGTCCATCGCCCCTGGCGCGCAAACGCCGCAAACACGGGGCTCCCTGACTCAAATGGATAAGCCATTCGGCGAGAAGCGCGTTCCGAGGTCTGTCCGGTGCGATCGCTTTCGTCGTCGCGCCGCCTCGTGCCGCGCGAGTGCTTCGGCGACGGACGAGTCGCGCGGGGCCGCGCCGGCGGGCATCGTGGCGGACGACCGCATTCGTCGACGACGCTCCGGCCGATCGCTCGGCGAGCGGGTGATCGCATGGCCAACGATTGCGATCACGAGCTCGTCGTCGGCCAGGTCGCCGCTCCTGGTGCAAACCAGCCGCGTCTGAGAAGCCTGCGACCGATCAGCGAGGCAGCCGGTCCGGAACGTTGGCAGCACGACCCGGCCACAAGCGCTCGACCTGTCCTTGGGCTAGCTGATGCGGAAGTCGCCGACGACGAGATCGTTGCGCCCGCTAAGAACGTGGATCAGTTGTCGGTTCTGTTCGATGGCGCTCCTGGTCGTTCGCATAAAGCGACGGTGGTCGACGCGTTCGCTCGTGGCTGCGGGCGCGGCCCGCCTGCGGACGGTTTGGGCCGGACTCCGCCAAGGAGTGACGGGCGAAGCTCGATCTACGTGGACCGCGCGCGTAGGACGAGTAGCGCGGAGTATTCGAAGAAGAGCTCCGTCCACGGCCGCGGCGTCTGCAGCAGCTTCGTTCCTGCGTGCTCTTGTGAGCCGTTCTGCATCGAGTTGAACGAGACGTGCAGCTCGTCGCCCTCGTCGAGGTGCTCACCGAGGATCACGGCCATCCGGTCGATCAGCTCCTGCATCGACGGGGCGCTGACCGAGAACACGCGCACTCCCAGGTGCTCGGAGCCGACCGTCCCGTCCGGGAGCTGCGCTGGCTCGCTCATCGCGTTGCGCCGGTGAGCGCCTGAGTGACGGCCTTGCGCGCGTCTGACACCAATGGCGTCACGACACGCTCCACACCATGCTCCACGTGAGCGAGCGACGACGACGGTCCCCGCCCGAACGTTCGAGGTCCGGAGCGAAACGCGGTCGTCAACGCCAGCGCTGCGAACGCAAATAGCAGCAGCGGGAACAGCATCCGCAACAGCCGCCACGCGAGGAACAGGCGCAGCATGCCGATCCCTCGCGATCAGCTCGCCCGTCGGCGACTAGCCGTTTGCGTGTAGCCCAGCTCGATTTCGCCCGCGAGCTCCCGAGCGACCTCGGAGAGCTCCGCGAAGGCGCGGGCGATCGCGCTGAGCGCGACGCCCTCCAGCGCGGAGCCGAGCGTTCCGACCGCGGCGTCAAAGCGCTCCCACAGGTCGTTCGGGCCGGGCCGGGGGCCGCCGCGGCGCAGCTCGTAGGAGAGCTGCATCGTCCGCGCGTTCTGCCGCGAGCGCCAGCCGAGACCGAGCGAGTCGGCGTACCGAAAAGCAGCGGCCTCCTGCTCACTGGCGTCGGCGATATCCCGAACGCGGGCGGCAAAGCCATCATTCGGGAGCGCCTCGGCGCTCGCCTGCAGCGCCGCCTCCCACCGGCCATCGGCCATGCGCAGCTGCTCGATCGCGACCTGGGCGTCGTCGCTCACTCAGTCCGCCCTTTCAGAGGCGCCCGTGGTGATGACGTCACTCGCGAGGTCAGTCGTGGGCGGGACGTAAGGGTCGGGAGCCGCCTCCTGTGGAGGCGAGGTGGCCGGCGCGCTGCCGAATGAGGAGTCGGATCGCAGCAGCCGGTCGACCTCTGAGCGACGGACCCGGAGACGGCGGGGGCCCGGGCGGGAGGCCGCGAGGCGCTTCGTCGCGATCCACGTTCGGACGGTCGCTTCGTGAACGCCGAGCTCCTTGCTGACCTGCTGGACGGTCAGCCACGGATCCTCGTCCGATTTGGGTATTCCGATTTCAGTCATTCATCGTGCCTCGGAACGTAGATCATCGCGCTTTTACCAGATTAGCGTGTGTAGCGGCACGTAATGTTATGCTACATGACGGGGATGACGCCGCCAACCTCAACCAACGACGAGCAGGGCACCGTCATCGACGGCACGGCCCGCAGCGCGGACTGGCGTAAGAAGCAGCGCGCCGCCCAGACGCCTCACGCCCCGGCCTCACTCGCAGCGAGCACCGGCGTGCCAGCAGCAGACTTCGACCCAGCGGCTGTGAAGGATTTCTCGTCCTCGGTGATGATTCCCGCCAACCAGCTCGCCGGCGAGACTCGAACGAACCCCCCGGCGGCGGAACCTCCAGACCCGTACATCGACACGCTCCTCAGCGGGTCTGCCGAACGGCAGCCAACGCAGGAGCTCGAGGAAGACCCGCGGGCTAGCTCGACGCAGAGCGACGAGCTCGACCGCTGGTTCGCGGAGCAGGCGACTTCGGCCCCGCATGCGCCGGCAGGTCAGAAGCTCCCGCGCGGCAGCGCAAGCCTCGACATCGAGACCGCTGAAGGGGCGAGCGTCGAGCGCGCTCGACGAGGCCGAGCGCTCGGTGCGCGCATCGCGCGCACGCACGAGAACCGCCAGCAGCGTCGACAGCCAGCCGACCGGCGATCCCTGCGCGCCCGCTTGCATCCCACCCGCGTACGGGTCCTGGCGGTGACCCTGGTTGTCGTCCTCCCAGTCGCGGCGATCGCGATCGCTGCGGGCGGCTCCCCGGCCCGCCACTCCTCGATCGGCTCGGCGCCCGCATCAAGCTCCACTGCCTTCCCTGGTCTCCTCGACACGTTCATGTCGAAGGCAGGTCGACTCCCGGGCATCGAAGGCCCCGTTGTCCGCGCTCAGCATCATCAACCTCGAGCGCATCGGGCTCGTCGCGCGCCGCGGCGACGCCCGATCGCGCACCACGCCGCCTCAACGGGCGCCGCGGTCCGCAGCTCTTACACTCCTCGACTCACGAGCCAGGGGGACAGCTCGCCTGCGCCGGCCGCGAGCACAAGCAGCACCGGCGCGAGCAGCCCGGCGGCGAGCAGCGCGCCACAAGCACGCACCGGACCCAGCGGCCCCATATCGCTGATCGGCGCCGGGACCACCCCCAGCGGATAGCCAGGCCCACGGGCAGGAAGGTAGGGACGTTGAACAAAGTCATCCAGCACATTCGTGGAAGTGCGGTCGGCTACCTCGCGCTGTTCGTTGCGCTCGGCGGTACCTCGTATGCCCTGAGCCTCCCCGCCGGCAGCGTAGGAACACGGGAGCTTCGCAACGGCTCGGTCACGTCGAAGAAGCTCGCCAACGGATCGATCACGCCGGTCAAGCTGGACCCCGGGGCGATCGGTGGATCGATCCGAGACTGGGCATTCGTAAACCAGGACGGCAGCGTAATCGGCGGCAGCCACGGAGTTCATGCGTCTGCGCCGGCACAGTCCGGCCAGCCGTATGACGTGAGCTGGGGAAACCAGTTCCCGCGCTCATGCGCTGTTCTCGCGAATTCCCCCGGTCTGAACGGGCACGGCCCGATCGCCGACACGATTGGCATTCAGGTCAACGAGCCGGGCACGCGACGCGGAGCGACCTCCATATGGGTATGGCCATCTAGCAGCGATTCGTTTGTGAACGCACGGTTCTACGTCACCGTCGTCTGCTGATCGTGGCTTGGGGCGAAGCGAACGCTGATCGTATGAGAAGCTTGGGAGCGAGAACTCGGCGGTTGTACGCGTCGATCGGGGTCATAGCGGCGTTCGCGGCGATGCTGAAGTTCGCCGCTGTGGCCGGCGCCGCCGGGATGATCTGGATCCACGTGTGCGGGAGCTGGACTCCAGGCAGTGGCACGACGGGGGGCGCGCTCGGCGTTGCCCAGTCCGGTGCCTCGACGACAGGAGTCAGCACCCCTTACCAATGTCCGACGACACCTACGGGTTCAGCCAATGGGATGGAGGTCTTCGGGGGCGGCAATGGCGTACGCGCGGGTGGCCGCGCTTATTGGCAGATCGACGCCCCTCAAGGGCTTGCGATCGTGGGAGTGCACACAGAGGGCTCGGGCATGATCAGCTATGGGGTCAACGACAACATGGGCTGGGGCGGCGGCTTCTACTGGCAAGGCGGCGGCGCGCAGGTGCATCAGAGCGAGATCGCGTACACCTCGCCGGCCCTGTTGTCGAGCTACTTCGGGTGGCAGATCATTTGCGGCTGGAGCACGTGCAATGGGAACAGCAAGCCAGGGGAGATCAGCATTCTCGGGATCGAGATCGAGGCCGCGGAGGCCTCTGGCCCGTCGGTTTCGACGGCACCGGGCAGCTTGGGGGCGTCTACCGGATGGGTACGCGGTTCCTGGCCTGTCGCGTTTTCAGCGGACGGGCCGTCCGGCGCCTGCCAGCTCAGTGCGACGCTCGGCGGGCTGAGCATCTCGCAGCCGGTCAACGAGCCACAGAGTCAGACCACGTGGCACGAGTGTCCTGCGGGGTCGTTCTCGCAGTCGTTCAACACGGCCTCGGTGGCCTCGGGATCATCCGTGCCGCTCGTGATGTGGGCGCGCGATGCCGCGTACGACTATTCGGCCGGGGCGTATCTGTCGTCGGCCGTGACCAAGTACGTCAACATCGACAACGACCCGGTGACCGTGAGCATGTCCGGGCCGACGGACGCTCCCACGACAGCTGGCGTGCAGTACGTGATCGCGACAGCCTCGGCCGGACCGGCGGGTGTGGCCGGCCTCTCCTGTTCCCTGGACGGTGCGCCCGCCCAGTGGTACCCCGGCTGGAGTGCACGCGTGGCAGTGCAGAACCTCGGACCGAACTCCGTCACGTGCTCGGCCGCCAACAACGCTCGCGACGTCGCCGGCAACCCGGCGTGGTCCGCGCCCGCGTCGTGGACGCTCAGCATCCGTCAGCCGACGACGGCCGCGCTCTCGTTCGGCTCGCGGATCCTCGACGCGCTCCGGTGCGCGAGCGTAAAGGAGCGGGTGAAGATCCCTGCGAAGTGGGTCACAGTCCGACGGCACGGCAAGCGCGTGAAGGTGAAGCGGCGGGCGCATACGAAGGTTGTGAAGGTCACGCGCTGTCATCCGCGCATGGTCCGTGTCCGGGTTCGCGTCAAGGTCAAGGGGCATTGGCGGTGGCGGTCCGAGCGGCAGGCCCGGCTACCGCACACCGTCCAGCTGAGCACGTGGCGAGCGCGCCACCGCGCTACCGCCAAGGTCATCGGCTGGCTGGGGACATCTGCGGGCGTTGCGCTCGGCGGGCAGACCGTCCAAGTCCTAACGGCACCCGACAACGGCCTGAACGCATTCACGCAAGCCGCGGCGGCGACCACCGACGTAGACGGCGTGTGGACCGCGACGCTGCAGGCCGGGCCCTCCCGGCTCGTCGAGGCGGTGTACGGCGGTGGGAGCACGGTCGAGCCGGCGAGCTCGGGGCAGGTGCGGCTGATCGTTCCGGCGCTCGTCAGGCTCGCGATCAAGCCGCGGCGGACCCATTGGTGGCGCTCGCCGCACAGCCCGGGGACGATTCAGCTCTCGGGCCGCGTGCTCGGCGGCTACATCCCAGGAGCGGATCAGCAGCTACTGCGTCTGCGTATCGGCGTGGTCGGAATCCGGGGGGTCCAGAGCACGATCGGGATCCCGGACATCGCGCCCGACGGCCGTTTCCATACGACCTGGACGCCAGCGCCGGGGAACGGAACGGTGCATTTCTGGTTCGCGGTTTCGACGCTGCACGAGGCGGATTTTCCGTTTTCGCCGGCGTCCTCGCGGCGCGTGGACGTGATTGTCCGATGAGCCGCACGGCTGCTGCTGCTGCTGCTGTTGTTGTTGTTGCCGCTCAGGCTAGTTTCCAAAGTGAAACGTAGTTTCCAGTCGTAGTTTCCAATTGGCGCCCGTAGTGTCCAGCGAGCTCGCGGCGGCGCGGTCTCGAATTTGGCGAGCAGCAGGTTCCGCGTCCCGCTCGATGCCTGGCCCTGCGTTCGTGTTGACGCGGGTGCCCGCGGAGCGGTGAGGCGGGTTCGCGGCGTACGCTCCCGTCGGCGCCAGGCGAGCACCGCGATTTCGGCCACGCCTCTTGAGAGCATCGTAAGGGCGACGACTTCCGGGCACCGGTCGCTTCTCCCTGGCGCCGGCAGCGATTCGATCGGCGTGGCTGCGCGCAGCTTGATGGGCGCCGTGCTTGACAGTCATGCCTTGGTCCGGGAGGGTTGGCGTTCCTGTCGAACGCTACTGGAGGGACCACAATGTCAGCAGAGAATGTCGCGACTGTGCGGACGGCGTATGAGGCGTTCATGCGTGGAGATCTCGGAGCGGTCGCCGAGTCCTTCGCCGATGACGTGGAGTGGGAAACGCCGGATAGCCTGCCGAACGGAGGGCTTGTGAGCGGACGCGACGCCGTCATCGAGAACTTTAAGGAGATCCCGAGCTATTGGAGCAGCTTCAGTGTCGAGCCGCTGGAGTACATCGATGCCGGCGAGCACGTGGTCGTCACCGGCGTGCAGCGCGCGACCGGCCCGGGTGGATCGTTCGAGTCGCGCTATCTCCATCTGTTCAAGTTGAGCGGGGGGAAGGTCGTGCGCGGAGAGTTCATCGGCGACTCTGCGAAGGCACGGGACGCACTGGGCAGCTGAGAGCGGTATGCGTGAGCCGACTCGCGCCGGCTCACGCGTCTGATCGTTGCCGATTTGAAAGACCCGCTCCTGAGGTGGGACGGGCATCTGGACGTCGTCGATGTCTTCCTTGCTCGGCGCGGAGACGAGGGCGCGGGTAACAGAGCGAGCAGACCGAGAGCGTCGATCGTGCGGCGGCCGCAAAGCGGCGCGTCTTGCGGAATCTGGTTGGATCGCTGAACAAGCTCAGGCCAAACGAGGAGGTGGCATGAACATAGAGTTCCTCTCGACCGTGGCGGTGATCGCGCCCGATCCGCCCGCCAGCCGCAAGCTGTACGTCGAGACGCTTGGGCTGCCGCTCGAGGGCCACGGCGGCGACTATTACCACAGCGAGCAGATCGCGGGCTGCAAGTCCTTGGGGATCTGGCCGCTGTCCCAGGCCGCTGAGGCGTGCTTCGGGACGGCGCAGTGGCCGGTGGAGCGGCCGGTGCCGCAGGTCAGCATCGAGTTCGACGTCGCGGATGCCGCGGCGGTGGGCCCGGCGGCGCGGGAGCTCGAGCAGGCCGGCTACGAGCTGCTGCACGCACCGCGCCGCGAGCCGTGGGGTCAGACGGTCGCAAGGCTGCAGTCGCCGGAGGGTGCGATCGTCGGGATCTCGTACGCGCCTGTGCTGCACAACGAGGACTGACTGAGAACGCGACCTGCTCTACTGACGCGACGAGCATCTCGAACGCTCCGGCTCGAGTCTCGAAAAGCGCGGAAGGCAGGACGACGCGAGAAGGTCGCAGGTTCTAAACCCGCCCCGCCCGCCACGGAACAACCTACTGGCGTTCTGCGAGCGCTTTGAACTTGTTGAGACCTTGTTCGAGGCTCTTGCCATTCATGCGCTTAACGATGAGCGCATCGGCGAGCTTGCCTAACACGCCGCCCGGCAGTAGTCGAACGTCGTGGTCAGGCGCGTTTCGTCGCCTTCCGGGGTGAGCTCCCAGCGAGCGCGCCCCGACAACATGCCCTCCATCTGGAGAAGCTGCAGCTTGTCCGGCTGGTAGTCGAGGACCGTCTCGGTGATCGGCATGGACATGCCGGCCGACTTCACCTTGAAAGCGACCTTGCCCCCTTCTTCGGGGAAAGGAGCGGCGATGTCGATCTCAGTCATCCCCGGATACCAGTCCGGCCAGCGGCTGGCATCGCTCAAGAGCGCCATGGTCTCCTGCGGCGAGGCCTTGATCTGGACATTGCGTTGCACGATCGCCATCGTGGATCTCCTCGCTCTCTCTTGTGTCGTCCCGCTCCGTGACGGCGCGGCTGAGCCAATCGGCTGCGGCCGGACCGGACAGGACCATAGACGAGCACCGGCGCTCTCGACAGATCGCCCCTTTCTCCGAGAGCAGCAGCGCGACGACACCGGTCGCGCCGCTGACATACAGCCGGATCTGCCTTCACGTCACGACGGGTCTCTCGGTGGCCAGGCTGGCGCACCCGCCTTGCGCGGGGAGCAAGTGCGCGCGATCGACTGATCCGCCAAGTTCCGCGTCCGCGAAGCCGATTGGTCGTCCGGCCATGGCCGGAATGCGCCAGGAGCACGCGTCTCGACGACTCGGCCGCGTGGCCGCTCCGTCGGCGCTGGAGAGGCGACGCCAGTCGACGCCGCGCGCCTGCTCGCTGCTCAAACCATCAGTGCCGAGGCGGCTGCGGATACTTCTGCGAGTCGGTCGAAGCCGCCGTGTGATCGGCGCGATGTCCGGCGGCACCGCTGATTGACTTCCGGACGTCCGGTCCGGGATCGCCGACGACGGGCGCGAGCACTGCTGCTCTCAAACGTAGGGAGGCCAGCGCGGTGGCTTCCCTCGCTGCTCCCAGGACCGCGAAGATCTCGCCGTTGTCGCTAGCTGCTGCTTCGTCGTAGTGGTGTCCTTCGGCGGCAGCAGGTTCAGGGGATCCGGATCCCGCACGCTGCGGCGGCCTGCTTGAACGCTGGCGACTGTGGGTTGAGCCGCCCGGCGCCGATCGGGAATTCGAGCCCGCGCAGGACGAGGGTTGGGCTGTTGCCGGGGGAGGAGAGCGTTGGGTCGGGGAAGTTCGGCAGGCCGTGCTTGCGCATGCACTTCGCGAACGCGATCGCCGCGAGCTTCTGGCTCTCCGACATCGGCGGCGGATCGCTACCGCCCGGCTGAAGTTTGGCGCACGCCTGCTGGGCGGATTGGAAGGCGGGAGACTGCTGGTTGATCCCGGAGTTGGGGCCGAGGCCGTTGCGGCCGTTCGCGCTTGGATCGGGGAAGTTCGGCACCCCGTGCGAGCGCATGCAGTCGGCGTATTTGATCCCCTTCGCGTAGCCGCTTGAGGCAGCCGCAGTGCTCGGTTTGCCGGAGGAGCCGCAGGCGGCGATCGCCACCGCGCAGCTCACGACGGCAAGCGCGATCGACGGGCCGTGGCGGTGGCGTCGCGGTGCTTTGCAAGTGATCGCGCTGTACATGTTGTCGGAGCTCCTGCCGGCCGTCGGCAGCTTCAGTTGTACGGGAAGGCCGGTAACACGGACGTAACGCCGTTACGTCCCGGTTACCCGACAGGTCCCGAGCACGGGATGTGCTGCTGCCCTCGATGCGTCCACGCTCGCCGAGCCGCCGACACGCATGCTCCTGGTGCGCAGGGATCACGAGTCGCTGATCGGCGGCCGCTTGCGGGGCGCGTGGCCGCTCGGCACCAGAAGCGCCCACGAGACTGACGTCGGCGCGGACTGCCGCTTCGATGAGGTCGTTAGGCGCGACCCTGCAAGCAGCCCACGTGCGCGCGAAAGCCGGTGGGCTGTACGCAGGCCAAGTATCGAGCCTCATCTGTCTCGTCTCAAGCTGAGCTGAGGTCAGGCTTTGTTGCACACACCGGCCGCGTGCTCGACTGCCGGCGAGTTGCGGTTGAGTCCGGGGACGGACGGCCGCATGATCCCGCCGCCGCTGGGGAACTGCGGGTCGGGGTAGTTCGGCACGCCGTGCTTGCGCATGCACTCCGCGAAATGGAACAGAGCGAGCTTTTGGCTCTCGGAGATCGGTGGCGGCGCGTTACCGCCGCCGAATAGCTTGCAGGTCTTCTCGGCGGCTACGAACGCCGGGCCGCTGAAGGGGATGCCCTCGACCGTCAAGGTCGAGCTGCCGAGTGACTGGTTGATCGTCATGCCCTCGCCGCCCGGGCCCTTTGTCGGGTCTGGAAAGTTCGGGACGCCGTGAGCGCGCATGCACTCCGAGAGCGCGAGCTGGGAGTTGGACGACGCGGTGGGCTTGGTGCTCGAGCCGCCACAGGCGGCGATCGCCACCGCGCAGCACAAGGTGGCGAGCGCGATCGAAACCCCGTGGCCGTGGGCCCCCGCTGCGTTGCTGGTGGTCGCGCTGAGCATGTCGTTCGAGCTCCGTCCGGTTGGTCGGCGTCTGAGTTGTACCGGACGACCGGTAACACCTACGTAACGCCGCTAGGTAGGTGTTACATCACGGGCTGGCTGCCACGGTGGAGTCCCGGTGCGCCGTAGTCATCGTCACCGCGGGGTTGCAAGCAGCCGAGTTCGAAAGGGGCAGTGTCAGCGCCGTCGACGAGACTGCCGGTGCTGGTGCCGAGCACCCACGGGCTCGCGCGGGGAAGCCCTGCTTTCCACTTGCGGCGAGCCTCGGCGGTCATCGCTCGGGAGCCCCCCAAGCGCGCCTCCGCGCCATGGGGGCTCCTGGAAAGTCGATGCCAGATTGGAAACTGGCCTGAGCGGCAACAACGGCCGCGGCGGGTGGCGCGGTCTGGCGATGACGAACCGTCGCACGCTCGCGTAGCCGCACTCGCACTGGCGGCCACGGAGCTCGGCGACGACAGGTCCACGGATTGAGCCGGCACCGTCCCGACGTTCGTGCTCGGCCAGCGTGGCGGCGGCTGGCAGGCGGTCGCGATCGTTCCCGGAGGTCCCCTCCCAGTCATCTAGCTAACGCGCGTAACGCGTGTAACTATATGTAGTCCTGCATTGTGTGGTATGCTGCGTGCGTAATGCAGTGTAAGCACAAACAAAGGGGTCGCTTTATGGTCACGCGCTTCGCCCGTCCGACTGCTCTGGTCTCGATCGTCTGTTTGTCGGTCGCGGTGACCTTCCAACTCGCTGCGCTCCGGGCGGCCGGTATGAACGGCACGCCACCGCCTCACGCCGCGCAGTTCAGGGCGCTGATCGGCACGCTCACCGACAATTGGACGTGGCTGGTTGCGACCGGCATCGGTCTGGTGCTGGTGCTGCTCGCGGGGATGATGGTGTTCGGGGACATCCGCGCCCCGGAGAAGCTGTTCCGTGTCGCCGGCGGGATCGTCGTGATCCTCGTTCTGATCCCGGCCGTCCTCGCCTGAGCCCCGCGACCGCCGGCGCTTTCTGATGTTCCACGCGATGGCGATCATCCGCCGCTCGAGCCTGCTCGCAGCGGGTCTGCTGCTGCTCGTGGCGGCGCCCGCGTACGCCGCTGGCGGGCACGGAGGTCCGCCGCTGGTGTTCGCCGACTTCCTTGGGATCGGCCATCTCGTCGGGAGCGTGTTCGGGACGATCGGGCACGCGCTGCTAGGCGCGTTCTCGTGGACGTTCCAGTTGGCGGCGAACTTCATCCTGACCACGATCGGCGCGATCGTGAAGCTGCTGATCCCGCGCTCCTGGGCGAAGGAGGGCGTGCAGATCATGCAGTGGATCGTCGCGATCCCCGATTACGCCGGGACGATCACCGGCCCGACCGGCCAGCACGTGTACGGGTTCGCCGGGATCAACGCGCTCCGGGACCTGTTCACCTGGATCGGCGTCGGCCTGCTGCCTCTGACCCTGGTGTACGCCACGAGTCGGGCGATGGTCGGCCATGGCGATCACGTCGCGATCCCGCTCGTGCGCGTCCTCAGCCTGGCTGCCCTGTTGATCTCCTACCCGTACTGGTGGGAGCAGGCGGCGGCGCTGATCAACCAGATGACGAACATGGTGCTGTCGCTCGCACCGGTCGTCAGCGGGCTGCACAAGCTGATGCTGTACGCCGTCGACGGGGTCGCGTTGGGCGGCTGGCAGCTGATCGACCTCGGGCTGATGGCCGCGATCGCGATCGAGCTGCTCGCGCTGATCTTCCTGAAGGTCGCGATGATCCTGCTCGGGGCGCTGCTGTACGCAACCGGGCCGATCACGATCGGCCTGGTCGCGACCGACAGCGGCGCGACGATCACCCGCGCCTGGGCGAGCGCCGTCGGGATGCTGCTGATCCTGCCCGTCGCGTGGGCTGCGGTGTTCGCGGTCGGCGCGTTGCTGATCAACGACGCCGGCACGGCCGGCCCGCTGATCGCGGGCAACAGCGATGTCGGCACCTTGTTCGGCGGGGTGCTGCTCGCGATCGCAGGCCTCGCGAGCCTTTGGCTGTGCCTGCGCGCCGCGCGCGAGGCGAGCGGCCTCCTGCGCGTCCAGCTCGGGGGGATGCTCGCCCTGAGCCGCGCGCCACGCGGCACGACAGGCACGAGCAACGTCGCCGCCGGCGGAGGTAGCGGTAGCGGTAGCGGCGCGCAGTCGATTCGCGGCTTCGCGCGACGGGTCTCAGAGGCTGGCGGTGCGGCGGGCGGTGCCCTGGCCTCAAGCGGCCAGGCGGGCGCCGGGCTCGCGCGCGCGGGGAGCATGG
>CALAQT010000081.1 GCA_937888775.1 uncultured Actinomycetes bacterium
ATGGAGGGCAAGGCGATGCTGTTCAAGGAGTTCGCCGGCGTCGACGCCTTCCCGCTGTGCATCGACACCAAGGACGTCGATCAGATCGTCGCGTTCGTCAAGGCGGCGGCCCCGACGTTCGGTGGCATTAACCTGGAGGACATCTCAGCGCCGCGCTGCTTCGAGATCGAACGACGCCTACGCGCCGAGCTCGACATTCCGGTCTTCCACGACGACCAGCACGGGACGGCGATTGTCGTACTCGCGGCGCTGCTCAACGCCCTGCGCGTCGTCAACAAGCGCCTGGAGAACCTTACGGTTGTGGTCGTTGGCGCGGGTGCGGCCGGCACGGCCTGCGCAGACATCATGCTCGCCCACGGCGTCGGCGACGTGATCGTGTGCAACCGCCGTGGCGCGCTCTACGCCGGCGCGGAGTACCTCGATGCCGACCGAGCGGCGCTCGCCCGGCGCACGAACAAGCACGGGCGGCGGGGCACGGCTGACGAGGTGCTGAAGGGCGCGGACGTGCTTATTGGCGTGTCCGGGCCCGGGGCGGTGTCGGCCGCCGCGGTGCGGCGGATGGCTTCCGGCGCGATCGTGTTCGCGATGGCCAACCCGGTGCCCGAGGTTCAGCCCGAGGAGGTCCGAGACGATGTCGGGATCATCGCCACCGGACGCTCCGATTACCCCAACCAGATCAACAACGTGCTCGCGTTCCCCGGCGTCTTCAAGGGCGCGCTCGAGGTGCACGCACGCACAATCAACCAACAGATGGAGCTCGCCGCCGCACACGCCATCGCAGCCATCATCCCCGAGAACGAGCTTCACGCCGATTACATCATCCCCAGCGTGTTCAACCGCCACGTCGCCGAATCGGTCGCGCAGGCGGTCGCCGACGCCGCCCTCACCAGCGGCGTGGCACGACGCGAACGAGGCGCTCGCGCGCACGAGCCGACGACCCCCCTCGAGGAGATGCGCTGAGCGCAGCGACTCGCCCGCGCACCCTCGGGAATCAGTGCGACCTCCTCGGGCGCGAGGGCGACGAGCGCTGCGTTGGTAAGCGGGACTCCCGGGGCGATACCGCTGTCGCCAGCGGCAAGCTCTTCGATCACCGCCAGGAGATCGGGAACAAGGAGCGCTGTATCTGGCTTCGCCGACGCCCGCCATCTGCTCCATCAGAGTCTCAACGCGGCAAACGTCTGCGACGAACCACGACACCTCCGCTTGGAAGACCTCGTCGCCCTTGGCGGCATCTCACACCAGGCGCCAACAGAAACGCGGCATTCGAATAAGCACCCAACAATCGGGCGGCCGGTCTGACCGGTTGCTCCGACGACGAGGACCGGAACCTCAGGAATTCCGGGATCACGAAGCGCGCAGCCGCCCGCGATCGGTGCGCCCGGCAGCAGGAGCGCGACTGCCTGGGCTGGCAATGCCCCATTTCGCCAATTCGGGGCCAGCCAGACAGGCTCCCGACGGTTCGATGATCGTTCCGAATTGCGACGGCAGCAGAACCCGTCCGGCAGATCGCGTCCGCTTACACGATGACCGTGAGCAGAGAGCGTTTGTTGCCCATCTGTCAAGGCGCGCCTTGTTGGCGTTCCTCGTTATCGTGCCACGCGACCGAGGGGGTGCATCTCACCGCGCCCCCTGACCTTTGATGCGAGGAGCTCCCGTGACCGCCGCTAAGCGACCCGAACTGCCCTACGAATTCCTTCCCGAGGTCCCGTCCTTCACGGTCACGAGCACCGACATCGCCGACGGGCAGCGCATGTCGCTGCCGCAGGTCTCCGGCGTCTTTGGCGCCGGGGGCGAGGACATCTCCCCGCAGCTGTCCTGGGCAGGCTTCCCAGCCGAGACCAAGAGCTTTGCGGTGACGTGCTTTGACCCGGATGCGCCCACGGGAAGCGGGTTCTGGCACTGGGCCGTCGCCGATATCCCCGTCGAGGTCACCGAGCTGCCCACCGGGGCAGGCAGCCCCGACAGTCCCCACTTGCCCCGGGCGGCTGTCACGCTGCGCGGAGACGCCGGCGCCGCCCGGTACATCGGCGCCGCCCCGCCCGCCGGCCACGGCCCCCACCGCTACGTCTTTGCCGTCCACGCCGTGGATGTCGAGACCCTCGGCGTCGGCGCGGACGCCACTCCAGCCCTCCTGGGCTTCAACCTGTTCAGCCACACCCTGGCCCGCGCCGTCATCATCCCGACCTACGAAACGTGAACGCTGCGGGCAGCGTCCATCCAACATCTCCCGCCGCCAGCAGTCGCCCGTGGTGCGCTCTTTGGTGCTGATGCGGGAGCAAAATGGCTACCCGTGGTTCGCTCTCCCGGGCAAGGACGTCCCGGAGATTGATGCGGGTGCTACGCCGCCGCCGCCGAGCCGACCTGCGTGTACACGGACGCTGTCACTCACTGCCGCGGACAAGGCCGAAGGGTGGGGGAAGAAATAGACGACCAGACGTGCGGAACGAGCGCTGCTGGTTCTGGCGGGTCAGCTATCGGTCAGAGCGAGTTCGGCGAGCCGCTTGATGCCCGCGCGGGTCCGGGCGACTGCGAGGAACCGCTTGGCGTGGCAAAAAAGCGCTTCCTCGACGCCTGTGGCCGCAACGAGGTCGGCGCCTTGGAGCCCGCCCCACTTGGCCGGCAGGTCGCGCCGGTTTTCGAACGAGCCGAGTTCGCGCGGTACCGCTTCGAGCCCGAAGCCCTGGCGTTTGGGGTAGATCACGAACAGGGCCTCGGCCGTCTCGGGCACGAGCACTTGCTTCCACGGGGCATTGATCGGCAACTCGACGACGCGCGGGTCGGGCGCCCCGGTGATCGCCTCGCGCACGATGCGCTGGGCGCGGCGGCCGGAGGCGGCGGAGGCCACCTCGCGGGCGAGGATGTCCCGGGCCAGGGCGACGGCCTGGTCAAAGCGCTCGCGCTCCTGTTCGGGCGTCAGCGCTTCATCCCAGCGTGCGTTGAAGCCGCCGATGATTGCGTTGACGGTCATCGGATCCACACCCTCGATCAGCGACTGGGTCAGCTGCTGGCCGGTGTCGTTCGCGTCCACGGGTTGCACGAGCGTTACGTCGACGGCGTCGGCGACCTCTTGGTCGGCGTCGCAGACCTTCGCTCCGAACTCGCGCCATACGAGACCGAACGAGGCGTAGCTGACACCGTTGGGCCGCGCGCTGACGAAGTCTCGCTGGTGGTGGTCGAAGTCCCCCGCTGTGGCGTCGTCGCGAAAGCCGACATCGACGCGTAGGTCGGCCTGCGCTAGAGCGTCGCCGTCGCGCGTGCGCACCACCTCAACGGGATCGCCGAGCAGACTGAGCGCGGCGATGGCGAAGACCTCGTCGGCGTGAAACGAACCGTCGTGGGTCGCGATCAGCATCCCGCGAGACTCTAGAGAGGCCGCGCGGTGACGCGGCTCCTCCATCCTCCATCCGTCTCATGCGACCGCTCCATTCACCCGACAGCGATCAAGCGACTCGGCGGCTGCGGGCGCCTGCTTCCCGTTTGATTCCGAGCGTCCGACGCCCGACGCTGAGCGGGCAAAGCGAGCGCCAAGCTAGCACGCGGGCCGCGACGAGCACGACCCCGCCGATCCCGAGGCTGCCCTTATTAGAAGCAGCTGCGTGCGGATGGCTCGACGGAAGGCCAGTTGTCCAGTTGTCGGGCATCTGAAGGCGTGTCGTGAAAAGGCAAGCCCTGGAGGCGTAACGCTGCCCCTGTCAGCCCGCTGACCGACTGCGAGGGCCTCATCGCTCGCCAAACGACTTGGGTTGGGAGTCGCAGAGCCGACCTGCGCTCAGCGGATCCTGATCCATGTGTCAGTGGGGGCGTAGCCTGGCATCGAGACCCGCACGTGCATGCGACCGCGGCGTGGCACCGTGAAGCTGACGGTGGGCGAGCCCGCCCGGGCCGGTCACCGCGGTGAGCGCGAGCCCGTCGCCGGTGACCGTCACGAGCGCGCTGGCCACCGGCGCCCCGAACTGGCTGAGGACCCGCAGCCTGAGGCTCGCCGGGCGCCTAGGGCGGAGCCGCGCCGGAAGGCCGCGGAAGCGAAGCGTCATGCCAGCATGCGCGCGGACCGACGTGCCGCCGAAGCGCAGCGTGGTGGCGACGCCCGAGGGGCTGAGCGTCAGCGTGCCGGTTGCGCGGCGGCGGGCGCGCAATGCGAAGACCTGCACTCGGTCCCCCGATGCGCCCGGCGAGCTACGCCACCGGCGCAAAAACCCCTGCAAACCCAATCCCGCATCAAACCGACCGGACAGACGGGGGGACCTGAACGCGTACACAAGACGACCGTCCAACTCGAGGAAGCCGGAGCCGGAGCGCCCGCTGGCCGCATCTCACACGTCGCCCTCGAGACCGACGGTGAGATTCGGGTCTTCGACGTCTGGGAGTCACAGGCGGACTTCGAGGCGTTCGGAGCGACCGTCATCCCGATCCTCACAGCGGCCGGCATTGAGTTGAACGAACCGATGGTGGCTCGGGTTCACAACGAGATCACTGCCTGATCAGTCGTCTCGCGCGCGCCTTTGGCCGAGAGGGAGTCTCGGCCAAGGCCGCATCCGTCGGACAGCTGTCCCCCCGGCACCCGCCTCGCCGCTGCACTGGCCGCCCGAGGAGGTGGCCGCTCGCCGGCGCCGAGCTCGAAGCAGTCATCGCCGGCGAGTACCGACGTGAGCGGCGAACCGGTCGCCATGCGTGTCGCTGCTTCGGGTCCGTCGACGGGGGAGCAGTCGTCGATGGGCGATGCTCGGCGAGCAGCGTCGCGGCGCGCGTGACGGCGCTGAATTTCAGTGGGCAACTGGAGGTGCCGCGGTTGCTACCGAGCGATGTGGCGGCGCATGCGGTGTAGTCGGGCCGCGGTGATCGTCGCGATGACGCCGACTGCGGCGAGTTGGAGCTCCTCGCGATCCGCCACTGCCCCCCGGCTACCGAGCCGCCCAATGCGTACGCCGACCGATCCCTGAGGCCGGCAACTTTTTGTTCGCGCGCACAACAGGGAGAGCCGAGGCACGAGAGTCGGCAGGTGGCTCCTATGCCGCTGAAGCGGCCACGGCGGATCGGATCAGAGTTAGCTGACCCGCCGCACGCGAGCTAGCACCGGGGGGTGTCTGCCAGGGGCGGCGCGGGCTTGCGCTTTGCCACGGACTCGATCGCCAGAGACGCTATGTCCGGACGCTCGCTATCGCGTGGAGGCAAGCGTCGGACCCCACCCCGCCGGCACTGAGATCGCCGCCACAGCCCGCACAATCCCTCGCGCGCGATCGCTTCGCCGAAAAGCGGGCGTCCGGAACTCGGCCGCGCCGAGTAGCCCGTCGCTCCCGCTATCGCCCAGGAGGAGGCGTCCTGTCCGGACCGTCCAGCTTCTGCCCCGAGACGATCGGCTGGCGTGTCATCGGTCCCGGCGCGCGGCTCGTGCCTTCACGCGAATCCACAAGCGGGACGCGGCGCTTCGATCGGGACGAAAGCGACAGCGCCGGAGGGCACCGGCGTGACGACCAAGGTAGCCAGCCACGGGCCGGGGCGTGGCCGGCGCCGAGGCGGCTCGGCGCTCGCGCAATGACTGCGAACGCCGCCTTTGGCCTGGCGCCCGCGGATTGCTGCGCAGGGGCGGTGCGATACTCAACGGATCGTGCCACGCCTCTACTACGTGCCCCGTACGCGTTCGAGCCGCGTCCTGTGGCTGCTCGCGGAGATCGGCGCACCCTGCGAGCTGACGAAGCTCACGCCCGAGGAACGCAAGTCCGCCGAGCATCTCGCGCGCCATCCGCTCGGGCGCGTTCCGGCACTCGAGCTCGACGACGGCACGGTCATATTCGAGTCCGCCGCGATCTGCCTCCAGCTGGCCGACCTTCACCCCGATGCAGGTGTGATCCCGCCGCTCGGATCGGCCGAGCGGGCGCTCGTCTATCAGTGGGTCCTGTTTGGAATGACCGAGCTCGAGGCGCCGCTGTACCGCTGGGTCCGCGAGGTCGGCGAGGAGTCGACCGATTCCGCGTCGCGCGAACGGTTCGTCCAGGCCGCCGCGGCGCTCGAGGCGGCGCTCGAAGGCCGCGACTGGCTGCTCGGAGACCGCTTCACCGTCGCCGACGTGATCTGCGCTAGCGTGCTCGGCAGCGCCCACTCACGGGGGTTGCTCGGGGACTGGCCGGGGCTGCAGGCCTACGTCGAGCGTGGCGAGGCGCGTCCGGCCTTCATCGAGGCGGCCGCGGTTTCGAACCAGCCTCGCAGCTAGCGTCCCGGCGCTGGTTGCCGCTTCGCGCCGACGTACCGAGTGTGGCAACGCTCAAGCCAGTGCGCTCGCAACTGGGCGAACTCGAGAGCGAGCAGCCGCGCGCCGGCGGCCAGATAGCGACGATCGCTTCCCGGGAAAGCGATCACGCGACGCGCCACGACCCGGGCGACTCCTCCCCGTTGAACTCGGTCGTCGGCGCCTGTCAACGCGGACGCATGCTCTTGGGCGAAGGCACGAGCGAGCAACGGGCGAGGGGCAGACAAGTCCGGACGCGTGCTTTCTGGGAGAGCAGCAGTCGGCACGGCCGACCGAGTGCTCGACCGCGCATCGTGAGTCACCGGCGCGTGCCTTCACGCGATAGCGAGCGTCCGGACATAGCGTCTCTGGCGATCGAGTTCGTGGCAAAGGGCAAGCCGGTGCTGCCCACGTGAGTCGCGTCCGAGTGTTAGCTCGCATGCGGCGGGTCAGCTAACTCCGAGCACATCCGCCGTGGCCGCTTGAGCGGCGAAGCAGCAGTCCGGCCGAGGACATCAGCGGCTGCTCCAGCCGTTCTCCATAGGAGCAGCGCGATCGACCGCTGGGCGCGCTACTGCTTTCTTCGCTCGCCCGTTTCGGCGTTGTACGGATCAGACAACCCCTCGCCGGCTGGCGTGGCTGCTGGACTCGGCGTGCTGCGGGGAGCCGGTCGGGTTTGGGTTGGACCCTCGGGAGACGTGCGCTGCGCGCACGTCGTGGTCGAGGTGGCCCTTGCGGGAGGCGGAGCGCCTGGGCGCTCCCGCTGTCGGTGCGGGGTGAGCTCAGAGCTCCAGGCCGGCGCTGGCGTGCATCATCGGAGCTCGTGTGTGCGGATGGTGGCGATGATCTCCTCGATGTCGATCTCTTGCAAGTACAGCGAGTCGTGGAGACGTACGAGTGCCCTAATTGGCGTTGAGTTATGGGTAGGGGCGCTCCTTCGCGGGCGAGTTCGACGGCGCGCGCGTGGCGTAGCTGGTGCGGTGCGAACCGGGGGCGGACGCCCGTTTCGGCTGCGTGCCGGCGGAGCTCGGCGCGTACGGCGGATGCCAAACAGGTGTGTCCGCGGGTGGGTCCGTCGATCACGCAGAACAACGGGCCGACCGGAGCTCGACCCGCTTCGCGATCCATGCGTCGAGCGGCGCCCAGGCCCAGGCGTCTAGGCGCGGCCGGGTGGGGTGATGGGGAAGTACGGAGGCCGATGCGCGGCGGCCACGGTTCTTGGTCGGGAGGCATCGGCGTAACATCCTGTTGACGTGTTCGTCCTGCGACGGAATTGAGGTGTGCTATGCCAGCAGTGAAGAGCCAAGAGCAGACGCAGGAGGGGCCGGCCGTCAACATCCCCGTCGCCGGACGTGTTGCTCTGCCTTCGAGGCAGAACTTGTTCTACTACGGGGGACTCGGTGCCATGACGGCCCTTGAGTTGATCGACTGGCCTGTCACCCTGGCCGTGGCCGCGGGCTACGCCCTCGCCACTCACGATCGCCACCACGAGAATGAGCAATAGCGAATCGTGGGCACTCGATCGCCGGCGGCCGGGCAAGATGGCCGGATGACATCCGAGGACCCGATGGTTGGCGGCGGGGGGACGCATTCGACCGAGGGCTCGACGGCAGAGGAGAGCGACGGTCTTGGCCGT
>CALAQT010000082.1 GCA_937888775.1 uncultured Actinomycetes bacterium
GCGGACTCATCCACGAGTACAGCATCGCCGCCTAAAACCATGCCCGATCGAATAAGCGCACCCCACAAGCTGGCCGACGCCCGAGCCTCCGCCAGCGCCCGCCTGCGGCACGGCGTCGATGTTTCGAGCGCCCGGCTAGATCAGCTTGTCGAGCTCATCGGCGAGCACCGCCGCGAGTGCGTGGACGTTGGGCACTCTGAAGATCGACTCGTGGTCGCCCGGAATTGAGTGTGTGGCGACCGGTCCCGCTACGTATCGATCCCATCCGAGCTCAGGCCCGCCCATCAGGGTCTGGCTCTCTTCGGTGTGGAGGACCGTGACGGGCGCGGCCAGCTTGGGTGGGCGGTACTGACGCATGATCCGCTTGGCGCCGGCTTGGTCCCAAGGATCGTCGAAGCCGCGTGGCCAGCTGCGCAACAGACGCTCGCCGCGTGCCAGCGCAGCGGCGTCCAGGATCACGGTACGCATGAGATGGGCTTGGCCGCGGACGCGTCGAAGGAGCGACTTGCCTGTCAGCATGCGGTTGCGCGCAGCGATGCGGCCACGCCAGCGGAACACATCCGGTGGAAGCGTATCGAGGAGTACGAGCAACTCGACGCGCCCGCCCATCCGTACCAGGCTGCATGCCATGTCAAACGCCACGAGGCCTCCGAGTGAGTGTCCGCCCAGGCGGTAAGGACCCCGCGGATAGCGCGAGAGCACTGCACGGAGGCACGCCGCCGAGATCTGCTCGATGCTCGAGCTGCGCCACGAGGGAACCGCAGGGTCGATGGCCTGCACGGCGTAGACAGGCTGATCGCTGAGCATCGCGGGAAGCACGTTGCGCAGACCTATCGCACCGCGGTGATCGGTCAACACACAGATCCAGGGCGGTTGGCTACCGGTGGGGCGAATCGGGATGAGCGTGCTCGACGCCGGTTCGGCGCGAGCCGAATCGATCGCGGAGGCCTGCTCGGCCAGCGTCTTTGCCTCGAACAGTGTGTGGACCGAGAGCCGCCGACCAAAGCGATCCTCGACAGCGACGAGCAGCCGCAGCGCGTTCAGTGAGTCTCCACCGAGCAGGAAGAAATCGTCGGTGCCACCGATGGGACCTGGGAGATCGAGCACCTCCATCCACACGCTCGCGAGGGCCTGCTGGGTGGCGTCGCTCGTTACGCCGGCAGTTGTCGGCTGGGTGCGCGCACCCGGGGCGGGGAGAGCCTCCTGGTCCAGCTTCCCATTCGGTGTCAGCGGGAGCGCATCCAGCACCAGAATCGCGCTCGGTAGCAGCGCCGCCGGCAGGCGGGCCGCAAGCGCGCTGTGCAGAGTCGCCACGTCGGGCGACGTTCCGTCCGCGCCGACCACGTATGCCACGAGCCTTTGCTCGGCACCGTCGCCGCGAACCACGACGGCCGCATCGTCTATCGAACCCTGCTCGCGCAGCGCATGTGCGAGTTCGCCGGGCTCCACGCGCACGCCGCGAATCTTCACCTGGCTATCGAGTCGCCCGAGATAGTCGAGCAAGCCGTCCTCCGTCCATCTGGCACGATCGCCGGTGCGATACACGCGCGTGGAGTCGCCTTCCGTAAACGTCAGGTCGCGGAACCTCTCGGCGGTGAGCTCCGGTCGATTGAGGTAGCCGCGGGCAAGGCCCAGACCACCGAGGAGCAGCTCACCCGCGACGCCCTCGGGGACGGGCCGGAGGTGACGGTCGACGACGTAGGCCTGTGTCCCAGGTAGCGGTCGTCCGATGAGCGGCCGTTTCCCGGGCACACACCGATGAGCCGTCGAGTAGGTCGTATCCTCGCTCGGACCGTAGAGGTTCCATACGGAACCGATGGACGGTAGGGCGTACAGCCGATCGACGAGCGCCGAAGGCAGAGCTTCGCCAGCGAGGGCAACGATACGCACAGACCCCGGCAGGTCGCCCGCTCGGAGCAGCTCGCTCAGGGCGGAGGGGACGCTGTTGACGAACGTAATCTCATGCCGGAAATCCGGAGCGCTGAGGGCCAGGACGTCCTCAACGAGCACCACACGGCCCCCGAGCGCCAGGGTCACGAGGAGCTCGAACACAGAGAGATCAAAGCTCAGGGAGGTGGACGCGAGCACCCCGTTCCGGTCATCGTCGGTGAATGCCGCTTCGGCCCAGGCAGTGAGCTGTGCCACCGAGCGATGCTCCACCATCACGGCCTTCGGCGTGCCTGTCGAGCCAGAGGTATAGATGAGATGGGAGAGATCGCTCGGCGTAACGGGCCTCGCGGGCACCGAGCTCGGATTCGTCGCGGACGGTGCATCCGCGACGAGAACGGCGCAGCCCTCGCGGGTCGGGAGGGCGTCTCGCGAACGGACATCAGTGATGACGACCCCTGCGCGACTGTCGTTGAGCATCTCGCCCAGCCGCTCGCTCGGATAGCGCGGATCCAGCGGAACGTACGCTGCGCCCGCCCGGTGCACCGCAAGCACCGCGCAGATCAACTCCGGCGTACGCGTCATTGCGACGCCGACACGCGCGCCGGGACGGGCCCCGAGGTCGGCTAGGCGTGCCGCAAGCACGTCCACCCGCGTCCCGATCTCCCCGTACGTGAGTCGCCGATCAGCATGCTCGACGGCGATGCTGTCGGGATGGCTGATCATCTGCTCGCGGATGCGGACGGGCACGACCTCGGCGGCCGTGGGTGCGCGGCCATCGCTCCTCTCCCCCGAAAGGCTCCGCCGGCGCCGGGGGCTGAGCTCGCATGCGGAGGCCACCGTCGCGCCTGGCCTTTCCACGCATGCCCGCACGAGCGCTTCGTAGCGGCTCACGATGCGGGTGGCTTCATTGGCTGGGACGCGCGTCGCGTCATATAGGACATTCACTCGGATCTCCTCATCCCCAAAGGCCTCGAGGGTCAGCGGGAACTCGAGCTGCTCGATCAGCTGAACGTCACGGCGCTCCCACGCAGGATCAGCGGCGCGCAGCAGAGTGTTCATAGAGGCCGTCTCGTAGGAGAACAGAGTTTCCGCGATGGGTCCCGGACGCGGTATCCCGCTCCAGCGTCGCAGGTCGGTCAGCGGCGCATGCTCGAATTCGCGGACCGCCAAGTTGAACTCGCGGACCCTTCTCAGCCACAGAGTCACAGTCTCATCCGGCTGCACGTGCAACCGCACCGGAGTGGTCACCATCAGCAGACCGACCATGCCCTGAGTGTCAAACGGAGCGGACCGCCGCCCAGCGCGTGTCGCGGCGAAGAGCACGTCATCGCTATCAGCCTCCTGTGAAAGAAGCAACGCGTAGCAACCCTGGAGGATGGTGGCTGGCGTTAGGTCATGGGACGTCGCCATGTTCCGGAGGGAGCTCGAGAGCTGCGCGTCGAACTGACGTGAGATCGTGGCGCTGCTGTTCTCGCCCGGGTCCCACGAGCCGTCTGCCGGGCCGGCGCCAGGCGCCGATGTGGCCTCGTGGACGCCAGCTAGGACGTGGCGCCAGAAGCTCTCTGTGGCCGTCGCGCTGCCGCGGCGCGCCGCCCACTCCGCGAAGTGCTCGAAGGGCAGCGAGGCATGCTTGGCTGCGGTTTGATCGGATGGCTTCTCTTTGCAGAGCTCGAACAGCTCGCGCAGGAGCGCGAGGCGCGAGCGCCCGTCGAGGATCGCGTGGTGGTAGGTCCACAGCAGTCTCGTCTCGCCACCTGAGAGCCGACAGATCGCGACGCGCATCAGCGGCGGGTGGGCCGGCTCGAAGCCGGCCTGCCTTTCGGCCTCCAGCAGCTCTTGCCAGCGGCTCTCGCGCTCGTCTTCGTCCAGACCGCGCCAGTCGGAGATCACGATCCCGAGCTCGAGTTCCCCGTGTATCCGCTGGCGGGGCATCGCCGACTCGCCTATCACGAAGCTGGTGCGTAGAGCCTGATGCCGCTGCACGAGTATCACCCACGCACGGCGCAGTGCCTCGTGATCCAGCGACTCGCGGCAGGTGACGATGACCTGCTGCATGTAGTTGCCGCCACGTCCGCTGAGCGTCTCGAAGAGGAGGCCCGCCTGCATAGGTGCGCAGGCGAAGGTGGACAGGGCCGACGTCAATCGTGTGGCGGGGAGGAGGGAAGCCCGAGTGTGGCTCGCGTTTCCGCGGCGCTACTCAGGGGACGGCCCGCTGTCCCCGCCAGAGCCGCTACGCGCCTGACGAGCCCGGCGTTGGTCGCAGGAGCCCGTGTTAGGTGATCTGCGTGCGAGTTGTCCTCGAGCCCGGTGCGCACGTGGCCGCCGGCGAAGACGGCCATCGCGTTCATTGACAGCTGGAAGGCTCCAATTCCCGCCGCCGCCCACACCACGTTGCTGGGCAGCGCGTCGACGAGTCGCGCGAGATCACCCATCCGGGCCGGAGCGGTGTTTGGCAAGCCGAGCAGGATGTTCACGTACATGGGCTCCGGCAGGAGACCCTCGGCCTGCAGCGTGTGCGCGAGGTATGCCATACCGCTGTCGAAGACCTCCAGCTCGGGACGGATGGCGGCCGTGGCCATTCGCTCGGCCAAGGCGCGGATCATCTGGGGCGAGTTGACACTCGCAACATCGCGGAAGTTGAGAGATCCGAGCGTCAGACTGGCCATGTCGGGTTTCGCTGCTCCCTCCAGAGCGAGCACATCAGCGCGCTTCTCGAGCTCGCTGAAGGTGCGTCCGCTGGTGCTGACGCATACGACCAGCCCGGGACAGAGCCTCCGTATCTCGGGGATGAATGCCGCATAGGCTTCGCGGCGCCACTCGGGTGACTCGTCGGCTGCGCGTGCGTGGAGATGGACCACCGTCGCGCCCGCCTCGAAGCAGGCTCGCGCGTCCTCCGCGATCTGTTGGGCGGTCACGGGAACGTTCGGGACGCGATCGCGGCGCGGGACCATGCCGGTCAGGGCCGCGTTGATGATCAGCGGCGGATACGGGCGGAGAGGGTGCGGAATGTGTGCTGAATGCGTCAAGTCGCCCTCGCCGCCGATGCCGAGGTCAACTCGAGACGGATTTGTTTCCAAGACGCCAGGCTAGCTGCAGAGATGGCGTCGGTCAAGGCAGGCGCCGGTGCCGGTGCCGAAGCGCAGACCGTTCATCAGCAAACGCACGCTGGTGCTGGCCTGCGCAGGCCATGATGTGCTGAACTCCCGATGACCTACTGCTCAAAGGCTGCGCAGTTGTCGCGGGGCATTGGGCGCAAGCCCATTCCTGTGCCCGAAAGCGCCGATCTGTGCACGAGTCAGCGCCGATCCGTCCTGTCTTCCTCAAGGCGCAGCGGGCAAGAAAGCCCTGCTTGGGCGACCCAAGTGCGCCTGGACCGCTCGTCCGCGCGCCCAGTTTGCAAGCACGAGGTCACGGTTCGATCCCCGTTGGCTCCACCATTTAGTCGAAGGTCGAACCAGCCGGGTCCCCGAAGAGGGGGCCGGGGTTCCGGCTTCTGGAGCGCGTGGGCACCGCGTG
>CALAQT010000083.1 GCA_937888775.1 uncultured Actinomycetes bacterium
GGTCGCAATGCGAGTGTCAGCAACCCGCACTCTCCCTGCTCAGTCAGACGTTTCCGCGCCCCGGCCAGCCCGGGGCCCGGCGCTTAATGCACGATCCAGGTAAGCGTACAAGAGACGATTCGCTTCAGCTTCGGCTTCGAGACTCAGGTAACCGAGCGCGCCGATCGGCACGGAGCCTGTGCTCAGTCCGCCTAGCCCAACTGGTAATCACGCTCTTGTTGTGTCGTCGCGCTGCTGGTCGTCATGCCCCGCGCCGGGCACAAACATTGCCGTGGGTCAAGGGTCGGCCGCTCAGAGCGCAAGGTTCGCGATGGCGCTGTCAGCCGAAGTTCACGCCCTGCGCCAGTGGAAGCTCATCGGAATAGTTGATCGTGTTGGTGGCGCGGCGCATGTACGCGCGCCAGGCGTCGGATCCCGATTCGCGCCCGCCGCCCGTGGATTTCTCACCGCCAAAGGCGCCGCCGATCTCGGCCCCCGACGTCCCAATGTTGACGTTGACGATCCCGCAGTCCGAGCCATCGGAGGCCAGGAAGCGCTCGGCCTCGCGCTGATCGCGGGTGAAGATGCTTGACGACAGGCCCTGCGGGACGCCGTTGTGCAGCGCGATCGCCTCCGCGAGCTCGCGGTAGGTCATCACATACAGGATCGGAGCGAACGTCTCACGGCGGACGACCGCCGTCTGGGCCGGCATCCGCACCAGCGCGGGCTCGACGTAGTACGCGTCCGGCAGGCCCGCCGCCGGCCGACGGCGCCCGCCCACGACCAGCTCGCCCCCGTCGGCCTGGGCCTGCTGCAACGCCTGCACCATGCCGCGGTACGCACGCCCATCGATGAGCGGCCCCACGAGCGTGCCCGGCGCAAGCGGATCGCCGATCGGCAGCCTGCCGAACACGTCCCGCAGGCTGCCCACGAGATCCTCCACCACGTCCTCGTGGGCGATCACGCGACGCATGCTCGTGCACCGCTGTCCCGCGGTCCCGGCGGCGGCGAACACGATCCCCCGGGTGGCCAGCTGAAGGTCGGCCGACGGCGCGACGACGGCCGCATTGTTGCCTCCCAGCTCTAACAGGCAGCGGCCTAAACGGGCGGCCACCCGCGGAGCGACCTGCGCCCCCATCCGCTCCGATCCGGTGGCGCTGACCAGCGCCACGTCGGGACTGTCGACGAGCGCCTGTCCGGCCTGCGCGTCGGCGCTCACCAGCACATGGAGGCCCTCCGGCGCGCCGCACTCCGAGCCGGCGCGGGCCAAGAGGGCCGAGCACGCGGCCGAGGTGAGTGGCGTCATCGGCGAGGGCTTCCACACCACGGCGTCCCCGCAGACCAGGGCGACGGCGGTGTTCCAGGACCAGACCGCCGCCGGGAAGTTGAACGCCGAGATCACGGCCACCACTCCGAGCGGATGCCAGGTCTCCATCAGCCGGTGGCTCGGGCGCTCTGAGGGCATCGTGCGGCCCTCCAGCTGCCGCGAGAGACCGACCGCGAAGTCGCAGATGTCGATCATCTCCTGGACCTCACCGAGCGCCTCGGACGGGATCTTCCCCGCCTCGATCGTGATCAGCTCGGCGATCTCGGCCTTGTGCTCGAGCAGCAGCGAGCCGAGGCGCTTGACGAGCGCCCCGCGGACGGGTGCGGGAACCGCGCGCCAGCTCGCGAACGCGCCCATGGCCGCCGCGATCGCCGCCTCTACCTCCGCCGCGCCGGCGCCAGGGACGTCGAACAGATCCTCGCCGGTGATCGGCGAGCGGGCGCTGACGCGCGGCCCATCAGCCAGCGAGAGCGGCTTCGCGCCACAGCGCTCGAGGCTCTGCCTGGCGCGCTCTCGCAGCAGCGCGGTCGAGGAGACGGACAGATCCTGCGGGGTGGTGGTGGAACTCATCGCTGCTCCATTGTGCGGGTTCACGGGTGCAAGGGTCTCACGTCCGGCGGCACCAGCGCGGTGAGATCGGCGACAGGTTGTGGACTCCTGGCAGGCCGAAGGCGAGCTCGACGCCCAACTGCTCGAGCGCCTGCATGAGGCGGGCGGCCGCCGTCGCTGTCAGTGCGTCCGCCACCGGGCCGATTAGACGATGTTGAACTCGGGACGCAGGGCGGCGGCGTCGAAGCGCTCGGCGCTCAGTGGCGAGATGTCGATGAACGCAGGGCGCTGCAGGACCATGTCACGCAGGATCTCGCCGACGGCGGGAGCCTGTAGAAACCCGTGACCGGAGAACCCGGAGGCGTAGAGGAAGCGCGACACGCCGGCGGCCTCACCGATGATCGCGTTGTGGTCGGGTGTCACCTCGTAGAGTCCGGCCCAACCACCACGGATCCCGGCGTCGGCGATCCGCGGCGCACGTCGCTGCACGACCTCCAGCAGATCCGCAACCCAGTCATCCGACGTCTCGACGTTGAACCCGGGCCGCTCGTTGGGATCAGACATCCCGAACAGCAGCCCCGGACCCTCACGGTGAAAGTAGAAGCTCGAGGCGAAGTCGATCGTCATCGGAAGCTGCGCAGGCAGCCCGTCGACCGCTTCGGTGAACCGTATCTGGCGGCGCAGCGGCGTGACGGGAAGCGCGACGCCGACCATCGCGCCGCAGCTTGCCGACCAGGCCCCCGCGGCGCAGATCACCGTACCGGTGCGGATCGAGCCCAGGGCGGTGACCACCTCGGTGATCTCACCACCGCTGGTCTTGATCTCGAGCACCTCGCAGCCCGTCCGGATTTGAGCGCCGTGGGCGCGCGCCGCGCAGGCGTATCCCTGAACCACCGCCTCCGGGGTGGCGTGGCCGTCATCGGGGGAGAACGCGCCCGCCAGGATATCGTCGCCCTCGAGCAGTGGACACAACGCTCGGACTTCGGCAGCCGTGAGGATCCGCGACGGCACGCCGTACTCGTTCTGCAAGGCCACGTTGCGCTCGAAGACCTCGACGTCGGACTTGCGGCTGAGGACGAACAGGTAACCCACCTGCTCGAGGTCGATCTCCCAGCCGGGACGGCGGGCGAAAGCCCGAAAGGCGGCGAGGCTGCGCTGGGCGATCTGGATGTTGAGCGCGTCGGAGAACTGAGCGCGGACCCCACCCGCGGCGCGGCGCGTTGACCCGCTGCCGAGCTGTGCTCGCTCGATCAGCGCTACATCCACACCGGCCTCCGCGAGATGGAAGGCGGCGCTCGCGCCGATCACCCCGCCGCCGACGATGACCACGGCGGCGGAGTCAGGAGGGAGCTTCGCGGGTGGATGGGTCACGCCTGAGGCTCGTCCGCCGGCAGCGCCGGCGCGCCATCCTGATGCGAGCGGAACAGGTGACTCTGCTCAGTCCCAACCGGGGCGTCCCAGATCCGAGGTGGGACATTGGGAGCCATCGCGCCCGTGTCGTCCAGGCTCTTGCGCAGCCCGTCAAGTGCGGCCTTGACCTGGTCAGCCGAAGGCGGATCGGCCAAGATCTCGTCGATCTGGCGGGTGACCGTGGAGTAATGGCGGCTGGCTTGGCGATGGCGCTCGGCTCGCTGCCCGTACTTGCCCGCGGTCTGGACGCCGGATGCCACCGCGGCGACGATCCCCACGATGCCGGCGAGAATCCGTATCGCCTCGCTGGTGGAACCCTGCAGGGTCACGAACACCGTCGACCCCAC
>CALAQT010000084.1 GCA_937888775.1 uncultured Actinomycetes bacterium
CTGGTGCCGACAGCACCCTCTCGCGAGCTGCCGCTTTCCGGATTTCCGGCAGTACCCCCCCGGGAGGGTCGCGTGGCCGAGATTGCTCAGATGCAGTCACGCGGTCGGCGTGCTCGCGGACTGCCGCTTCGCCGGCACAGAGCAGTAGCGACCGGAGGCTCGAGCTGCCGACAGCAGACTGCCGGACATAGCCCAAAGGAGCAGCGACGCCTCGGGCAGCAGAGGCGCAATCACCTGAGTGGGCTATGCCCTTAGAACCACCAACGCTGCCATTTGACCTCCCGATCAGCATGCCGGTGTTGAGCGACACGCTGGGTGGTGACGGCGAGGTGGTCCGGCGTCACTCTGGGTGGTGATGCGGGACGGCGCTGGGGCGGCGGGGGCGACAGGATGATGGTGATCCTGTTGATTGAGGCCCCCTTCGCCGAAACCTTGATGCGGTGAGACGAGGGGGCCTCGTGACGCCATTGGAGGACGTCGTGTTGATCGTCGCAGACGACCGTGCTGTGGTCGAGGCGGACCTCGCCGCCGGCCGCTTGTTGTGCCCGCGCTGTCGCGCTGGCGTGTTGGGGGGCTGGGGCTGTTCGCGGCTGCGTCGGTTGCGGACGCGGGAGGGTGAGCGGCGGCTGCGCCCGCGGCGGGGTCGTTGTCGCGAGAGCGCGTGCGGCGCGACGCACGTGCTTCTGCCGGATGTGTGCCTGGCTGGTCGGCAGACCGCGGTCGAGGTGATTGGCGAGGCGCTGTTGTTGGTCGAGGGGTATCGGCCGGTTGCTGAGCGGCTTGGGGTGCCGGCAGAGACGGTGCGTGATTGGCGGCAGCGGTTCGGTTCGCGTGCTGAGATGATCGCCGCTCACTTCTTGGTGTGGGCGCGGGCGCTTGACGGGTCGCTGGATCCGCCGGTGCCGGCGGGCTCGCCGGTGGCGGACGCGTTTGAAGCGATCGGCGTGTGCACGAGGGTGGCGTCGCTGGTGTTGGGGCGTCGGGCGCCATGGTCGTGGGTGTCGGCGTTGACCGCCGGCGGGTTGTTAGCGATCAACACGAATCCGCCTTGGCCGGCGCCTGAGTGACCGGCATCCTGGCCGGCGATCGGTTCAAGGCACGGCCAGGAGGTGAATGGGTTGCAGGACAGGGCGCAGAAGATCGGGTTGTTCCGCTACCAGTTGGCGCGCGAGGCGGCTGAGGAATCGCTCTCGTCACGGGAGCGTGGTCTGCTGGTCCGCTCGTTGGCCGCGAGGGAGCATCTCGGGCCCGATGGGCGGTGGGTCCGCGTGTCGCGCACGACGCTGGATCGCTGGGTCCGGGCGTATCGCCGGGGCGGGTTCGACGCGCTGGTCCCCGCGCCGCGACGGTTGGCGAACAAGACGCCGGAGCGCTTGTTGGAGTTGGCGTGCGCGCTTCGCCGCGAGCAGCCCGCCAGGACGACGGCGCAGATTCACAGGATCATCGTGGAGGCGGAGGGGAGCTCGCCGAGCGCGCGAACGATCCAGCGTCATTTCGTGGCGGCTGGGTTGCCGTGGAAGGGCGGGCAGATCGGGCGGGCGCTGGGGCGCTTCGAGGCCGAGAGCCCGAATGAGTTGTGGACCGGGGACGCGTTACACGGCCCGCTGATCGACGGCCGCCGCACGTTCTTGTTCTGCTTCCTTGACGACCACAGCCGCTTGTTCTGCGGCTACCGGTGGGCGGCGCGCGAGGATGTGCTGAACGCGTCACGGGCGTTGCGGGCGGGGATCGCCGCGCGCGGCGTCCCGAAAGCCGTATATGTGGACAACGGCAGCCCGTTCGTGTCCGGCCAGCTGCTGCGAGCCTGCGCTGTGCTCGGGATCCGACTGATCCACAGTCGGCCGGGGCGGCCGGAGGGTCGCGGGAAGATCGAACGCGCGTTTCGTACGGTTCGTGAGCAGGCGTTGGGCGAACTCGAGGACCACCCGCCCTCAAGCCTCGAGGAGCTCAACAGGTTGTTTAGGGCTGGGTCGAGTCGGTCTATCACCGGCGTGCGCATTCGGAGACCGGGCAGGCGCCGTTGGATCGGTTCCTCGCCGCCGGCGCGCCTGCGGTCCCGACTGAGCGTTCGCTGCGCGAAGCGTTCCGCTGGAGCGAACACAGGACGGTGTCGAGGACCGGCACGGTCGGGCTGCACGGCAACACCTACGAGGTCGATCCCGGGCTCGCCGGTCGCCGTGTGGAGCTGGTCTTCGATCCGCTCGAGCTGGCTGAGATCGAGGTTCGTGTCGATGGCCGGCATGTGGGGCTGGCGGTCCCTTTGAACCTCAAGCGTCACGTCCATCCACGCGCGCAACCGCCGGCCGAACCGGCGGCGCCGACCGGGATCGACTACCTCGGCCTGATCCGCCAGCGCCGTGAGCAGGAGCTTCAACAGCGGATCGACTACCGCAACCTGCCCGGCCCGCCAACCGGCGACGCCGATCACGACCAGCACGACGACGACAAGGAGCAGACCGGATGAGTATCGATCGTCTCAGGGCGCACTGGGGACTGTCGCGCACCCCGTTCACCAAAGAGCTGGCGCCGTCGATGCTGTTCGCGTCAGCCGCTCACGAAGAGGCCGTCGCGAGGATCGGCTGGATCATCACCGAGCGGGCGCTCGGCGTGGTCTGCGGCGAGGTCGGCGCCGGCAAGACCGTCGCCGCTCGCGCGGCGAGCGCCGCTCTGGATTCGAGCCGGCACACGATCATCTATCTCCCCAACCCGGCGGTCGGGGCGCGCGGGATCTATACCCAGATCGTCTCAGCGCTCGGCGCCACCCCGCGGTTCTACCGGGCGACGCTGATCCCGCAAGCGACCGACCTGCTCGCCGCCGAGAGCTCCGAGCGCGGCAAAACCGTGGTGCTCGTCCTGGACGAAGCGCACCTCTTATCGGTTGAGCAGCTCGAAGAGCTGCGGATGTTGACCAACTCCGAGATGGACTCTCGCGCCACGTTCGCGTGCCTGCTGCTCGGCCAGCCGACGTTGCGCCGCCGGCTGCGGCAAGGCGTGTTCGCGGCGCTCGATCAGCGGATCGCGCTGCGGTGCACGATCGACGGGATGGATTTGAAAGAGACCGGCGAGTACATCGCGCATCACGTCAAGCTCGCCGGACGCTCGGACACGATCTTCTCCGATGACGCGGTCGCGTTGATCCACGAGGCATCCCGCGGGCTGCCCCGCCAGGTGAACAACCTCGCTACCCAATCACTGATCGCCGCCTACGCCCAGAACAAGTCGATCTGCGACGAGTCAGCGGCGCGAGCCGCGGTGGTCGAGACCTCAGCCGAATGACCGGCGAGATCATCTCCCGATTCGATGCCGGTCAGCCGCCGCCGGACCCGGCGACCGGCCAGCCCCAAGCGATGGCGCTTCCCGCGCCGGCTGGTTGGCCCGCACCGCCCGACGCAGCCGCTTATCACGGGCTCCCGGGCGCGATCGTTGCGAAGGTCGCGCCGAACACCGAGGCCGATCCCGTCGCGATCCTCACCCAGCTCTTGGTCGCGTGTGGCGCGCTGATCGGCCGCGGCGCTCACTTCCAGATCGAAGCGACACTCCACCACCCCAACGAGTTCGCGGTCCTCGTGGGTGACTCAAGCAAGGCGAGGAAGGGCAGCTCGTTCGATCACGTCGCGAAGCTGATGACCGAAGCCGACCCCAGCTTCACCTCACGCCTATCCACCGGCCTCTCCAGCGGCGAGGGACTGATCTGGACACTGCGCGACCCCCAAGGCCAGGACCCCGGCGCCGCCGACAAGCGGCTGCTGATCGTCGAGCCCGAGTTTGCGTCGGTGCTCAAGGCAGCGTCCCGCGAGATCTCGACACTGTCACCGACCCTGCGCTCAGCCTGGGACGGTCGGCCGCTCGCCGTGTTGACCCGCACCGCGCCCGCCCGCGCGACCAACGCTCACGTCTCGATCATTGGTCACATCACCCAGACCGAGCTGCGCCGCTACGCCAGCGCGATCGAGATCGCCAACGGACTGCTGAACCGGTTTCTGCTTCTCGGGATCAGACGCGTGAGGCTGCTGCCCGAGGGCGGCGACCCGCACCCGCTCAAAAACACCGGCCTCGCCCGCTACCTCGCGACCACGCTCAAACACGCCCAGAACACCGGCCGCGTCACGCTCGCCCAGGACACGCGCCAGCTGTGGTGGCACACCTACCCGCAGCTCACCCAGCCCGCCGACGGGCTCACCGGCCAGCTCACCGCCCGCGCCGAAGCGCACACCATCCGCCTCGCGCTGATCTACGCGCTGCTCGACGGCGCCACCACGATCCGCCCCGAGCACCTCCCCGCAGCGCTCGCGCTCTGGGACTACGCAGCCCGCTCCGCGGCCTGGGCAATCAGCCACTCCACCGGCGACCCGGTCGCCGAACAGATCCACGCCGCGCTGACCCGCTCCCCAGACGGGCTCACCCGCACCCAGCTCCGCGACCTGCTGCACCGCAACCTCCCCGCCGAACGCGTCGAGCAAGCCCTCCACACGCTCAACAGCACCGGCCGAGCCACCCGGCGCCAGACCCCGACCGCCGGGCGTCCCGCCGAGATCTGGACCGCCACCCCACCGACCGCCTGACAGCCGCCGGCGCAACCCCCCGCTTCAGCGGGACGGAGCGTGCCTGCGAGAGGGGTCGCCCGACGGCATGGATGCCGTCGGAACTGGGCACGGACGAAAACCTCGCGAGCCCGCCACACCGACCTTCGGTCGTTATGTCGTTCGGTCGTTACCCGCCACCACATCACCATCCACCATGACGCCGCCATCGCCATCTTCGATGTCCGTCAACACGCCGGCGGTGCGACCGGGGATACGCTGTGCGCGCATCAGGGAGCCCTCCTGGTGTCATGCCCTCGGCCGTTCCAGCGGCATGAGGGCGCATTCGCCTGTCCCGAGCCGTATAGCTGAATTGGTGGCGCTAAGTGCATACCCCACTCACCTGAAAGAGGAAGCGAGGGTGGCAGCACCCGCCGCCGCCGACGGGGCCGTGCGTTCCTATGTAGCGCATAGGAACCGGCGGGTTCGCTGGGGACTCCCGGTGCCGTTCCGAACCGGCAGCGCCGAGTCCGCCGCCCGGGCGATCTGAGGCTCCTGCTTCTTGTCGATTGAGGGTCTTTACTTGCTGCTGGCGATCGATCTCGTTTGGTGCCATGGGAGATGATTTGCAGGCGATGATGCGGCAGGTGCGGGTTTCCGCTGGCAATGAGACGGAGCATCGGCGGGGGAAGGAGACACGGGAGCGTCGATGAGCGTGCCACGGCGACCTCTCGGCGGCGCGGGGTTCGGTGAGCGATCGCGTCGTGGCTCTTGCTCGCGGGGGTGCTCGGCCTGGTGGAGCGCTTGCTGGAGCGGTACGGAGTTGGTCTCGGGCTAAGTACCGATGGCGGTGAGCGACACCTGTTCTATTGTCGTTTTCGACGGTTCCCGACGATCGTCCTGTGGCCGCGGAGTTGTGTGGTTCGTGTGCTTGGGCGAGGGAGTGATAGCGGTGGCGGTCTCGGCGTCAGAGCTGGTTGGCAGGGTGGGGCTGAGCTGCAGAGCGCGGCGCTGGGCGTGCCAGTGGGGATCGGGGTGTGCGATCGAAGCAGAGGCTGTCGTGTGAGGAGTTGGTCATGTCCGATCGTGTCGAGGCGGCTGGGCGCGTGTTTGGTTTGCGGAGCGTTGGGATCGGGGGTAGCGCTCAGCGCTGATGTCGCCGCTTCGATGCTTCTCGCTGCTGAGGGCTTGCGGGATCGCTGTGCGGCCAGGCTTGGTCGTGGTGGCCCGGGGGGTGTTGCGGTGCGCTCGCGGATCGTGGCTTGGTTGGCGAGGGTCTGTGTGACGCTGGCTTTGTGCTTGGCGGGTGCTGGGCCGGCTGTGGCGTCTGGCTGGGCGTTCCAAGCGGTTCCGGCGGTGCCGGGCCCGACCGGTACAAGCGGGCAGCTCTCAGCGGTGTCGTGCACATCGAGGACCTCGTGCGTCGCCGTCGGGAGCTACACCAACAGCGGAGTCGCGCTGCCGTTGGCGGAGCGCTGGAACGGCGCGCGCTGGTCGATCCAGCAGACTCCCATCCCGGCCGGCGCGAACGGCGCGTCGCTCCTTGGCGTGTCGTGCACGTCGAAGAACGCGTGCATCGCCGTCGGCAGCTACACCATCCGCCCCGGCGACGTGCAGGCGACGCTGGCGGAGCGCTGGAACGGCGCGCGCTGGGCAATTCAGCGGACTCCCAGCCCGGCCGCGTTACCGGAGCTGGACGGCGTCTCGTGCACATCGAGGACCGCGTGCATCGCCGTCGGCAGCTACGTCAACACCGCCTACACGGCGGCGGCGCTGGTGGAGCGCTGGAACGGCTCGCGCTGGTCGATGCAGCGGGTCCCCAACCCGGCCGGTGCGGTCAGCACGGCGCTGTTCGGCGTGTCTTGCACGTCGAGGACCGCGTGCACCGCCGTCGGAAACCTCCACACGAGCCTCGAACCGGTGCTCCAGCTGACGCTGGCGGAACGCTGGAACGGCACCCGCTGGAGGGTGCAGCGGACCCCGAACCCGGCGGGTGGTCCGTCCCCGTCGCTCAGCGGCGTGTCGTGTATCTCGAGGACCGCGTGTACCGCCGTCGGAAACGCGGCGTTGGCGGAGCGCTGGAACGGCAGCCGCTGGAGGATCCGGCGGGCCGCTCGCCCCGCCGGCGCGACCAACATCTCGCTCACCGGCGTGTCGTGCGCGTCGAGCAGCGACTGCATCGCCGTCGGGAGCTACACCAACCGCGCGGGCGCCCAAGTGGCGCTGGCGGAGAGCTTCAACGGCGCGCGTTGGAAGATCCAGCGCACCCCCACCAGACCGGCCGGCGCGACGAGCACCGCCCTGAGCGGCGTATCGTGCACGTCGAGGACCGCCTGCACCACCGACGGGAGCTTCACCAGCAGCACGAAAGTCCAGTTGACCCTCGGACAGCGCTGGAACGGCACGCGCTGGGTGATCCAGCGCACCCGCAACCCCGTCTTCCGCACGGGCTCAAGCGCGCTCAACGGCGTGTCGTGCCCCTCTGCCACGACGTGCACCGCGGTCGGGAGCTACACGAACAGTGCCGGCAGCCAAGCAGCGCTGGCGGAGCGCTGGGACGGGACCAGCTGGACGTTCCAGACGACGCCCAGCCCCAGCGGCGCGAGTTCAAGCGCGCTCAATGGCGTGTCGTGCGCCTCGCCCACCGCGTGCATCGCTGTCGGGAGCTACACCACCAGCCCCGGCGACGTGCAGGCGCTGGCAGAGGCCTGGGACGGGACCAGCTGGACGATCCAGAGCACGGCCACCCCGACCGGCGCGACCGGTGCGTCGCTCAGCGGCATCTCGTGCACGTCCCCGAGTGCGTGCTTCGCGGTGGGCAATTCGGAGGCTCCCGGCAACGAGCTGATGACGCTCGCGGAGGGCTGGGACGGCAGCAGCTGGACGATCCAGAGCACCTCCAACCCGACGACTTACACTCAGCTGAACAGCGTCTCGTGCACGTCGGCGGTGGCCTGCACCGCCGTCGGCAGCTACAGCACCACCACCTCCCGCCTTGTGGCCGCGGAGATCTGGGACGGCAGCAGCTGGACGATCCAGGACACCCCCAACCTGGCTCCTCAAGACCGTGGGACCTGG
>CALAQT010000085.1 GCA_937888775.1 uncultured Actinomycetes bacterium
ATCCTCCCCCATTTTCACGACGCCCGCATGGCCGGCCACGGCCCCGGATACTTTCCGGCATTGCGGGCGTCAGCGTGCGGACGCTGCACCATTACGACGAGATCGGTCTGCTGTGTCCCAGCGAGCGTTCGGACGCCGGTTACCGGCTGTACGGCTACGAGGACGCCGTCAGGCTTCAGGAGATCATCATCTGGCGCCAGCTCGGCTTCTCGCTGGCCGAGATCCAGCGGCTGTTGGATGACCCGGCCCACGATCGCGTCCAGGCGCTGCGGCGCCAGCGACAGCTGGTCGAGCACGAGCTCGAGCGCCTGGGGGCCACCGCGCGCGCACTGGACGCCGCGCTCAGTGCACAGGAGAACGAAACCCGATTGGAGGTAGCGAAGATGTTCGAGGGATTTGACCCGGCCGAACACGAGCAGGAGGTGCTCGAGTGCTGGGGGCATACCGACGCCTACCGTGAGTCGACCCGGCGCACAGCTCAGTACGGCGAGTACGAATGGGCGGAGATCCGAGCCGAGTCAGACCAGATCGTGAGCGACTTCGCCCAGCTGATGGCGACCGGTGAGCCGGCTACCGGAGAACCGGCCCGCGAGGTCGCCGAGCGCCATCGTCGGCAGATCTCGAAGCGGTTCTATCCATGCTCGCCGGCGATACACCGCGGGCTGGCCGAGATGTACGTCGCCGATCAGCGCTTCGCCGACAACTACGAGCGCGTCGCAGAAGGACTCGCGCGTTACGTGCACGACGCAATCCTGGCCAACGCCGAGCGCTGAACCGCGTCGCGACGCCGAATTCGACCCGCGAATGACCACACGCATCAGCCGATCGAGAAGCTCTCAGCACCCGGCTACCAAGCAAGTCTGCGGATCAACGAGCGCACGTTCACCGCGCTCGGCCTGCGCATCCGGCCGCGCGAGGCGGCCGCGACTAAAGAACCGCCGGCGGTGGTCGATAGGTTCTGGAGCGGGAGGTCCCGAATGCTCAGTGCACCCAAGCCAATCAACGAGCGCGACCGCCTAGCGGCGCTGCTGCGATACGACATCCTGGACACCGAGCCTGAGCAAGCTTACGACGACATCGCCGCGCTCACCTCGCAGATCTGCGGGACGCCGATCTCCTTGATCAGCTTCGTTGACGCGGATCGCTTGTGGTTCAAAGCGCGGATCAACGTCCCAGACACGGAGTCGCCTCGTGACACGGCCTTCTGCGCGCACACGATCCTCCAGCCCCATCCGATGGTCGTGAACGACCTCTCGGCGGATCCGCGCTTTGCCGACAGCGAGCTGGTGACCGGAGGACCGGAGCTCCGTTTCTACGCCGGCGCGCCGCTGATCGCCAGCGATGGGCACGCGCTCGGAACGCTGTGCGCCCTCGACACAATTCCTCGACAGCTGACCGAGGAACAACACGGGGCGCTGGAGGGGCTCGCGCGTCAGGTAGTCGCCCAGCTGGAGCTGCGCCGGATGCTGGCGCTTAGTCGGCGCGAGGCGGTGACCGACGAGCTCACGAGGCTCGGTAACCGGCGCCGACTCGCCGCCGAGTTCGAGCTGCTCCGGAGCGCGGCGAGCGTCGCCGAGCCACTCCACCTGATGCTCTTCGACCTCGATGGCTTCAAGCAGTACAACGACACCTTCGGGCACGTCGCGGGCGACGCGCTGCTGGCCCGCCTGGCCCGTAAGTTTGCCTCGGCGGTCACGCGGCGGGCCAAGGCGTACCGGATCGGCGGGGATGAGTTCTGTGCCCTGGCGCAGTGCGACGAGCCAGACGCGATGAGGATCGAATCGGCAATCGCGCGCGCGCTGACCGAGCGCGGGGAGCGCTTCTTGATCACGGCGTCGCGCGGCCGTGTCAGTCTGCCGGGGGAGGCGGACACCCTGACGCGCGCGCTGCAACTCGCCGACGAGCGGATGTACAGCGACAAGGCGGGGCGCTCGCGTGGAGCCGGAAGCCAGACCCACGCTGTCCTGACGCGGATCCTCAACGAGTGCGACCCCACTCTTCACAGCCACGCTTGCGTCGTGGCTCAGCTTGCGAGCGCCGTCGGCCGCGGTATGGGACTCGACGGCCTTGAGCTCGACCACCTCGCCCGCGCCGCCACGCTGCATGATATCGGCAAGGTGGCGATCCCCGACGCGATCCTCGAGGCGCCTCGCGCACTGACCGAGGAGGAGTGGGAGTTGATGAGGACTCACACGATCCTCGGTGAGCGGGTGCTGGCCGCGGCGCCTGCCCTGTCCACGGAAGCCACGCTCGTCCGCTCGAGCCACGAACGGTGGGATGGGGCCGGTTATCCCGATGGGTTGGCAGGACCGGAGATCCCGCTGGGGTCCCGCATCATCCTCGCCTGTGACGCCTTCGACGCGATGACCTCGCCCAGGTCATACCAAACGATTCGGTCTCCTGGAGAGGCGCTGGCCGAGCTACGCCGTTGCGCCGGCCCCCATTTCGACCCCGAGGTCGTTGCCGCGCTCGCGGAGGCGCTGCCCGTGTTGCTGCCCGCACTCACGGCGTAGCGACCGGCCCGAGCCAGAGCGCGTTGACCCGCACGCCACGCGCGCTAGCGAATTTCACGTGATCGCGATGTGACGCTCCTGCGCGGCGACCCGTGCCAGCCAGGCCTGCACGGCCGGGTAGGGCCCCAGCGCAAAACCTCCCTCGGGCGCCACGTGCGTGTAGGCGAACAGGGCGATGTCGGCGATCGTGTAGCGCTCGCCGACGAGGAAGGTACGGCCGGTCAGATGCTTGTCCAGCGCGGCCAGGGCCGCCTCCCCGCCGTGGCGCTTGGCCTGCAGCTCCTCCTCGGAGCGGTGGATGCCGGCCATCGCCCAGAACCGGGCCACGGCGATGAACGGCTCGTGGCTGTACTGCTCAAAGAACATCCACTGCAAAACCTGCGCGCGCTCGTAGCGGTCATCGGGCAGATACTCAGTGCCGTCAGCGAAGTAGTAGAGGATCGCGTCTGACTCGGCCAGCGTCCGTCCGTCGTCTAGTACCAGCGTCGGCACGCGCAGCGCCGGGTTGAGCTCGCCCAGCAGCTCAGGGCGATCCGAGCGGTCGAACACATCTACCTCGCGGCGCTCGTATTCGATCTCCAGCTGCGCGAGCAGGAGCCTGACCTTGTAGCAATTGCCCGAAACCGGGGAGTTGTAGAGCAACATCGGGCACGTGTATCAAGGACCGCGCTGCGGCGTCGCCACCGTGAAATCCGCCGGCGTGGATCTGGATTGCGCCGGCGCGGATGTGGATTGCGCCGGCGCGGATTCGATTGGGGATCCGCTGGCGCGAATGTACCGGAGCCGGGCCGGGGCCCGTTCGGGCGCCGGCGCGTCTTTGGACCGACGGCGCTACGGTCCCGGCGACGGTGAGCGCCACACCTACTGACCGCGACGTCGCAGCCCTCGACGCACCCGAGCCGGACGCCCGGCAAGCTCCGGTGGTAGCGGAGCCAGTGCGGCCGATCGCGATCCGGGGCATCGCGTTCGTGGTCGGCGCCGCCAGCCTCGGCGCCGAGATCTCGGCTGCGCGGCTGCTCGCGCCCTACTTCGGGGCTTCCACGATCATCTGGGCCAATACGATCGCGACGGTACTGGTGGCGCTGTCGGTGGGGTACGCGGTGGGTGGCCGGCTGGCCGACCGCCGCGCGGATCTGAGCGGGCTGTGTGCGATCGTGCTGCTCGCCGGGGTGCTGCTCGCGGTGGTGCCGTTCATCGCCGACCCGTTCCTGCGCCTGTCGGTCAAGGCGCTCGGCGCGCTGTCGGTCGGAGGGTTCCTGGGTTCGCTTGCAGCCGTGCTGGTGCTGGTCGCGGTGCCGGTGATGCTGCTGGGCACCGTCGCGCCCTACGCCAACCGCCTGGCGGTCGCGCGCGTGGCCGACACCGGCACGGTGACCGGTCGCCTGTACGCGATCTCGACCGCCGGCTCGCTGGTCGGGACCTTCCTGGCCGCACTGCTGCTGATCCCGCTGATCGGGACGCACCGGACCTTCCTGGTGTTCGCCCTCGCGCTTGTGCTCGTGGCCGCGCCGGGGCTCGGTTCGCGACGTTTCCTGCTCGTGCCGATCGTCGTCGGAGCACTGTTCGCGGTCCCCCCGGCGGCGATCGGATCCGACGTGCGGGGAGCGCGGGTGATCTATTCGACCGAGACGCAGTATCAATACGCGCGCGTGCTGCAGCTGCGCAGCGGCGAGCGATGGCTCCAGCTCAACGAGGGGGTGGCGATCCACTCGCTCTACCGGCCGTGGAGCTATCTGACCGGCGGCTACTGGGATGATTTCCTGGTCGTTCCGCTGGCCGACGGATTCGGCGTGCCCCGCCGGATCGCCATCCTGGGCGATGCCGCGGGCACGATCGCCCGGGCCTACGGTCACTACTTTCCCTCGACCCGGGTTGACGCCGTCGAGCTGGACGGGGCGCTGAGCGAAATCGGCAAGCGCTATTTCGATCTCAAGGGTCCGCGGCTGCACCTGTACACCGCCGACGCCCGGCCATGGCTGGCCGGCAGCCGCGCCAAGTACGACTCGATCTTCGTCGACACTTACCGCCAGCCCTACATCCCGTTCTATATGGTGACCCGCGAGTTCTTCAGCTCGGCGCGCAGTCATCTGAACCCCGGTGGCACGGTGATCGTCAACGTCGGCCACATTCCGGGCTCGGACTCGCTGGAGAAGGTCGTCTCGGCGACCATGCACGCGGTATTTCCGGTGGTGATCCGCGACCGCGTCAGCGGCTCCAATTCGCTGGTGGTGGCGAGCCTGCGGGCGCTGTCGGCTGCGCAGCTGACAGCCGCACACGCAGATCTCTCCGGCGACCTACAGGGACTCGACGCCTCCGTGGCGGGCCGGCTCGGGCCGGCGCTGCGGGGCGGGGCTGTTTACACCGATGACCGAGCTCCGGTCGAGTGGCTGACCGATCTGTCGATCCTGCGCTACGCGACCGGGACTCGCTGAGTGGTTGCACCCGTAAGCACGGCCGCTCGAATGCGAGCGTATTTGCGGAGCGGCCACTAGGCGCAGGCCAGCGGCGCCCGCTCCTGGACCACGCGCGCGCCGCCCTTGGGCGCAAGCGTGATCGCCCGGAACTGCGCCTTGGCCCGGTGCGGATCTGCCGCTCGCAGTGCTGCCCGCTCCAGGACCCGCGTGACCACGACGCGCATCTCGGTCAACGCAAAGCTCGCTCCCAGGCACCTCCGCGTCCCGCCCCCGAATGGCACCCACGTGTAAGTGTCGGGCGCGCCGGGCTCCAGGAAGCGCTCGGGCCTGAACGCATCCGAATCAGGGTAGAGGTCGGCCCGCCGGTGGATCGTGCGGATCGAGGGGTTGATCTCAATGCCGATCGGGATCTCATATCCCCCCAGCGAGAACGGCTCCCCGCGCACCACGCGGCCCACGCCGGGGATCACCGGGCGGATGCGCAGCGATTCCTTGACCACCGCGTCGAGGTAC
>CALAQT010000086.1 GCA_937888775.1 uncultured Actinomycetes bacterium
TCAGATCTCTCGCTGCGCCACGGCGCCGGATTCGCCGTCGCGGTGGTGGGGATCATGCTGGCCGAGCAAACGCTGCTGAACGCCGGGGTCCTGATCGTCGCCGCCAATGCCGGCGGGGTGGCGCTGACCACCGGCCTGACGGGTTTCGTCTTCAACGTGATGTTGATCGTGCGCGCCCCGCTGCAGCTGTTCCAGGCGATCCAGACCTCGATCCTGCCGCATCTGGCGGGCCTGGAGGCGCGCGAGAGCGCGGACGAGTTTCACCGCGCCATCCGGGTCACGATCCTGGTGATCGCGGGCTTCGGCGCGGCCGTGGCGCTGGGGCTGCTGGCGATCGGACCGCCGGTGATGACCGCCCTGCTGGGCGACAAGGGCAGCTTTCACTATGCGCGGCTGGGTCTCGCCTTGGTCGGCCTGGGGATGGGGCTGCACCTGATCTCCGGGACGCTCAACCAGGCAGCTCTGGCGCGCGGGCGCGCGCGCCTGGCGTCGGCGGCGTGGCTGACCTCGGCGGCGCTGTTCGTGCTGTTCGTCGCGACCCCTACGATCAGCGGGGAGGTCACGCGCGTCGAGGTCGGCTACTTCATGGCCACGGCCGTGCTGAGCCTGCTGCTGTGGGGCGTCTACCGCGCACCGCGTCGCGGTCCGGTGCCGATGGCGCCCGCTTCGGCCGGCGCCTGAGCGCGCCGGGGGCGGCGCAGGCGCCCGCCGCTTAGGTGGGAGTACGAAGGCTCGCCGGCGCTTAGCCGGCGTTGAGCGCCTTGCAGGTCGGGTCCTTGGCCGCCGCCGCCTTGAGCGCGTCGTTCTTCTTGGGGCTGGCGTTGGCCAGGGCGTTGAGCGAGGACTTGAACTGGTTGCTCACGCCCGAGGCCGCCGCCTGATACGCCGCCGCGCTGGTGGTCGGGATCGCCTTCGCTTTGGCGATCGTCCCGGCCAGGCTGGTGCTGGCCTGGTCGAAGGCCTGCGAGAGCGTCGTCGCGCCCTGCTTGCCATCCTTGACGTTCGGTATCCCGGCGGACTTCAGGCCGCTCGCCGCTTTTTGGGTGGCCGCCACCAGCGAGGTCACGAATACGACGTACTCGGCCTTTCCCTGCACCAGCGACTTTGCGGCGCTGCTGGCCGTCTGCAGCTTGCTGGCGGCCCCGGTGACGTCGCTCTTCCAGGTCGCCAGCGTGACGCAGACCGACTTCACGTAGGCGGCAGCGGTGACGCCCGAGCTACTGCTGCTACCGCCGCAGGCTGCGAGGGCGAGCGTGACCGCGATGCCGGTTAGGGCGAGGCGAACCTTGCCTCGTGGTCGTGGCCGTAGGCAAGGTCGCATTCGAGCGGTCCGACCGTCCTGACGGCAACGACGACGCAGCTTCACGACGCGCCTGCCGCGGCGGCGATCTCGGCGTAGGCAGCGGCCGGGTCGCCCGAGCCGAACACCGCCGAACCGGTGACGAGCAGATTGGCCCCCGCCCGGGCGGCGCCGGGCGCGGTGTCACGGTGAATGCCCCCGTCGACCTCCAGCGCGACGGTTTCCGGCAGCGTCGCGCGCATCCGCGCCAGCTTGTCCAGCGAGGCGGGAAGGAACTTCTGAGCCCCCCAGCCGGGATTGACGCTCATGCACAGCGCAAGATCCAGTGAGTCGGTCGCCACCTCGGAGAGACTATCGGCCGGGGTACCCGGACAAAGTGCCGCGCCCGCGGTGCAGCCGGCCCCTCTGATCGCCGCCAGCGTGTACTGCAGGTGCGGCGTGGCCTCGACGTGCACGGTGATGCTGTCGGCACCGGCGCGCGCCAGCTCATCGACGTGGCGTTCCGGGCGCTCGATCATCAGATGCACGTCGATGATCGCTCCGGCGGCGTGGATCTGGTCGGCGAGCGCCCCGACCACCACCGCCCCGAAGGTGATCGGCGGTACGAAATGACCGTCCATCACGTCGACGTGGATCACCCGGGCGCCCGCGGCGAGCACCTCGCCGACTTGCGCTCCCAGGCGCGAGAAGTCGGCCGACAGGATCGACGGCGCGACGGTCAGATCACGAGGCAGGCGCGCGCGATGCTCCTCAGGGACGGCGGGCAACTTGCGCTCAGACCGCCTGGAGCATGCTCTGGTGACAATTGTTACAGGCCACGATCGCGGTGCTCGACATGCGCACCATCGTCGAGTGCGCGCCGCAGTTGGGGCAGACCGAGACGAGCTCGTAGCGCTGCAGGCAGTACACGCAGCGGTAGCGTCCCGGCACTGCCGTCGGGCGCAGCCAGGGCTCGCCGCATCCCGGGCATTCCGGGCCGAGCTTGACCGGAGGATCAGTCACCGTGCTACCAAGGTTAACGCTCCTCCGGCGGCTGACCGGGACGCCTGGCCGATCGCCGCCCGCTGGCGGGTCACCGGCCCACCCTCGACGCTCACCGGCGACGCAGGCGGGCGATGAAGAAGCCGTCGGTGCCGTGCTCGTCGGGACGCAGCTGCAGGTAGGGCCCTGGACCGGGGATCGCCAGCGGCGCGCAGACGTCATCGCAGACGAACCGCTCGTCCTCGGCTAGGAAGCGCTCGATCACGCGCTCGCCCTCGGCCTTGGAGATCGTGCAGACCGAGTAGACCAGCACGCCGCCGGCGGCGGTCGCGGCCGCGGCGGCGCGCAGGATTCCGGCCTGCAGCGGCGCCAGCTCGGCGATCCGCTCCGGGCTCGTGCGCCAGCGCAGATCGGGGCGGGACTGGAGCGTGCCGAGCCCGCTGCAGGGCGGATCGACGAGCACCCGGTCAAAGCCGTCGCCGACCGCCGTGGCATCGGCGTCGCCGCCGACAGTCCAAGCGGCAATCGGCAATTCGCCGCCGCCAACCGCCAGCGCATCGGCGATCCGCACCTCGGCGCAGCTGACCTGCATCCGCGCCAGCGTGCGCTGCAGCGCGTGGGCCCGGCCGGGATGGAGCTCAACTGCCACCAGCGTCCCCCGATCGCCCATCAGCGCGGCCAGATGGGTGGTCTTGGTGCCTGGAGCAGCGCACAGATCGAGCACTCGCTGCCCTGGCTGCGGATCCAGCACGCGGGCCACGAGCATCGATCCGCGTGACTGGGGCATGATCGCGCCCTCGCGCCACAGCGCTGAGCCGTGGGCATCGAAGGGCGCATCGAGCACCACGCCCTCGGGCAGCCCCGGGGCCGGATGTCCGGCGACGCCGAGCCGCACCAGGACGCCGGCCACCGAGGCCACGAGCGTGTTGACGCGCAGTGCCGACTCGGCCGGCTGATTGATCCGGGCCAGCAGCGTGCGCGCCGTCGGCGCCCCGAGTTCGGCAAACCACAGCTCGGCGAGCCAGAGCGGAACCGAGTGCAGGACCGCCGCGCCCTCAGGGGTGAGATCGTCGAGCTCGGCGAGGATCGCCTGACCCTCGCGTGCGGCGCGGCGCAGGACGGCGTTGACCAGCCCCTGGCCGCCTTGCGCGGAGCGTTTGACCAGCTCGACGCTCTCGTTGACCGCCGCGTGCTCGGCGATGCCGTCGAGCATCAGCAGCTGCAACAGTCCCAGCCGCAACGCGGCGAGCACCGGCGGATCAAGCCGCTGCGGTGGTCGTCGCGACAGGCGCGAGATCACGTGGTCAAGCGTCGCGCGCCGCTGCACGGTGCCGTAGGCGAGCGCCATCGCCAGCGCTCGATCCCGCGCGTCCAGGCCCGCCGCCTCGGCCGTGAACGCGCGGTCGGCGTAGGCGCCGTGCTCGAACACGCGGCGCACCACCTGATAGGCACACGCTCGCGCCGGTGAGACGGCGCCGGGCCGCGATGGTGGCGGCGATCGCGGCGGCGACTCAGCGCCAGGTCGCGATCGCGGCGGTCGGCTCGCCGCGGGGGCCAAGCTCAGCTCCGGTATCCGCGCAGGAAGTCCTCGGCCGGCATCGGTCGCCGTCCCGGTGGCACGACCACGATCAACTCCAGCGAGCCCTCCCGGCAACCCAGAACCGGTCGCGCGCCCGCTAGAGACAGGCTCCCGTTGGGTGGCCCCGGCTCGCTCAGCGCCCGGGCCTCCCTGACCCCCAGCAGGCTCCCGTCGGCCAGCGCCACGTGGGCGCCGATATGCGGGTGCAGAGCCCGCACGACTCGCTCGAGCTCCGGCGCAGTCCGCTCGGGGTCCAGCCTCCGATCGTCGGCCGTGATCTTCTCGGCGTAGGTGGCGTCCGCGTCGTCCTGCTCTACGCACGGCGGTGAGCTGCCCAGGGCATCGACGAGCAGCTCAGCCCCCAGTGCCTGCAGGCGCTGGGCCAGCGTGCCGTACGTGTCACCGGGCTCGATCGGCTCGCTGGACTGGAGGCAGACCGGGCCGCTGTCGAGCCCCGCGGTGAGGCGCATGATCGAGACCCCGGTGATCTGATCGCCGGCCATGATCGCGCGCTCGACCGGAGCGGCTCCGCGCCAGCGTGGCAGCAGTGAGGGATGGACGTTGACCAGCGGGTGCTCTGACAGCAGTGGCTCCTTGATCAGCGCCCCGAAAGCGCACACGCAGACCGCCTCGGGTCCGACGGCGGCGATCCGGGCGCGCGCGGCCTCGTCGTTGACCGATTCCGGCTGGTAGAGCTCGATGCCGAGCTCTCGGGCGGCGTCGGCCACCGGTGGAGCGGCCAACCGGCGGCCGCGGCCGCGCGGCCGGTCCGGACGCGTGATCACCAGCTCAGGCCGGTGCGGGGAGCCGGCCAGGCGGCTCAGGATGGCTGCGGCGAACTCCGAGGTGCCGAGGTAGACCGTCCGCACGCCGGCGGTGGCCTTTGTGGGGAGCACTTAGTGCCGTGATTCTGACTGGGCTTCGCGCAGCGCCCGCATCGCTTCCTTGCGCTGCTGGCGGGAGATGCGGTCGAGGATCAGCACGCCGTCGAGATGGTCGACCTCGTGCTGGATCACGCGCGCCTCCAGCCCCGAGGCTTCGATCACGATCTCCTCGCCGAACTCGTTCTGGGCCCGGACGCGGACGTCAATCGGGCGCTCGACGTCGACGTGCACCGCCGGCAGACTGAGGCAGCCCTCCTCCAGGATCTCCTGCTGCTTGCCTGACCACTCGATCTCCGGGTTGATCAGCGCAGCCACCGGCGCGCGCTGCTGCACGCGGTAGATCAGCAGCCGGTGCAGGACGCCGACCTGGGTCGCGGCGAGTCCGACGCCCATCGCGTCGTTCATCAGCTCGCCCATCCGCCTGACCTCGTCGCGCAGCGTGTCATCGAAGCGATCGACGGGCCGAGCCCGGGTGCGCAGCACCGGATCGCCGAACTTGCGCACGTGCGCCAGTGCCGCCGTGCGCCGCGCGGCCGCGGCGGGGTCGAGCTCCTCCTCCTCGTCCTCCTCGTCTTCGCCGGAGAGCTCGGGATCCTCGGGCTCATCGGCCTCGCCGGCAATCTCGGGATACCCGGGCTCGGTCGGCGTCTGCCCGGACTCGGTCAGCCCCGAAACGGCGAGCTCGCGCTCGGCCTGGACTTCGTCGGTCGCTGGTTCGGCCACAGACCAAGTCTAGAGATGGCGAGCGGGAGCGGTCAGTGCCCGCGGGCTACTGCGGGTCGACGTCGACGCTGACGCTCACCCCCCGTCTGGCCGCGCCGGGTGCGATTCGGTCCACCGCTTCCCCCACCGCCGCGATCGCCGCCGGGCGATCGCCCGCCTTGATCACCAGTTGGCTGCGAGCCCGGCCGCGCAGCCGAAACAGCGGCGCCGGGCCCAGCACGATGGCGTCCGGCGGAGCGATCTCGGCGTGTAGCGCTGTGGCAGTCTGGCGTGCCTGCGGCTCCTCGTCCGCCGAGCAGACGATCCGGATCAGCGAGCTGAACGGCGGATAGTGCAGCGCCCGGCGGTGCCCCAGCTCATCGGCGATGAAGCCTTCGGAGTCGTGCTGACTGGCGAACACGATCGAGCGCGCTTCGGGCGCCAGCGTCTGCACCAGCACGCGCCCGCCCCGATCGCCCCGGCCGGCCCGGCCGGCGAGCTGGGTGACCAGCGCGAACGTGCGCTCCTCGGCGCGGAAGTCCGGGAAGCGCAGTGTCTGATCGGCATCGACCACGACGCCGAGCGACACGTCGGGAAAATCGTGGCCCTTGGCGACCATCTGCGTGCCGACCAGCACCCCGGAGCGCGCTGCCGCGAAGCGCACCAGCGTGCCGGCGCGCTGGTGCAGCGCGGACGAGTCGGCATCCAGGCGGAAGATCGGGAAGCCCGTCTCGCCCAGCGCCTCACGCAGCTCATGCTCGATCCGCTCGGTTCCGGCGCCGTGTCGCCCCACCGAAACCGAAGCGCAGACGCCACAACGGTCGGGGACCGGCTCACGGTGTCCGCAGTGATGACAGGCGAGGAAGCTGCCGCTGCGGTGCAGCACCAGCGCGACCTCGCAGTTGGGGCAGCTCCACACGTGCCCGCAGGCTCGGCAGGAGAGGAAGTTCGACCAGCCGCGGCGGTTGAGGAGCACGATCGCTTTCCCGGCGCTGGCGCGCAGGTCGGCGAGCGCCATCCGGGTCTCAGGGTGAAGCGGGTGGTGCTGGGTTCGCATGTCGAGCACCTCCACCGGGGGCATCGGCCGGTGATCGACGCGGCTGGGCAGCCTCAGCCGGGTCGTGGCCAGCACGCTCTCGGGCCGCGGCGTGGCGCTGCCCAGCAGCAGCACCGCGCCGTGCACGCGGGCGCGCTGCTCGGCGACGTGGCGGGCGTCATAGCGGGGGTCTCCCTCGTGCTTGTAGGAGCTCTCGTGCTCCTCGTCGACGACGATCAGGCCGATGTCCGCCAGCGGGGCGAATACGGCCGAGCGAGGTCCGACACAGACCTTCGCCGTCCCGGCGGCCAGCCGCCGCCACTCGTCGTAGCGCTGTCCCTGACTCAGCGCGGAGTGCAGCACGGCCACGACCTCGCCGAAGCGCGCCTCAAAGCGTCCCAGGGCCTGGGGCGTGAGCGCGATCTCGGGGACCAGCACGATCGCGCTGCGCCCGGCCGCGAGCGTCGCGGCGACGGCCTGCAGATACACCTCGGTCTTGCCCGAGCCGGTTACCCCGTGCAACAGGAAGCGGCCCCCTGCGGGCGGCTGACCCTCGCCGGAGGCCCGCGCGACGGCGTCCGTCCCGGCCGCGGCGAGCGCCTCCAGCACGGGGACCAGCACCCGCTGCTGATCCTCGGTCAGCGGCGGTGCCGTGGCGCTGGTGGAGCCGACGGCGTGGCGGGCCGGCCGCCGCGGCAGGATCCTCGACGACAGCGAGACCAGCCCCCGGGACTCCAGCCGCCGCAGCGCCGGCGTTCCCAGCTCGGCCGCGACCGTCGGACCCTGACGCTCCAGGCGCGCCAGCGTCGCGCGCTGGCGCTCGCTGAGACGGGTGACGCCATGCAGCGCGTCGGTCCCGGCGGGGGTTAGCTCGGCGACCAGCGCGCGCTTGGCCCGGGCGCCCGTGGTGGCGCCCGGCGCCAGCAGCAGCCCGAGCGCCCGGGCCGGAGTGGAGCAGTATTCGCGGGCCATCCAGCCGGCCAGCGCCACCAGCTCGGCCGGCAGTGAGGTGTCGAGCACGCCGTGGGGCTCGGCGAGGCGCTCGGGCGCCACGTCGGAGTGCTGCGCGAGCTCCACCACCACACCGAGCGTTCGCCGGCCGCCGAACGGGATCCGCAGCAGGGATCCGACCCCGATCTCGGTCTGGTCAGCTCGCAACCGGTAGTCGAACGGGCCGCGCACCGCACGTGTGCGGGTCAGCGGCTGCACGCGGGCGATCACGGTCGCCCGCTCAAGGGATGTCGAGGCGCGAGATCGGCTGGCTCATCGGCCGATCGAGGGTAGAGCCCCGCCAGGATGCCGGGACGGCGCCCCCGCGGGACGGAGGGACGGCAGGCCCCGCAGGACGACGGGACGGCGGCCACACGGGACGGAGGGACGGCAGGCCCCGCAGGACGACGGGACGGCGGCCACACGGGACGGAGGGACGGCAGGCCCCGCAGGACGACGGGACGGCGGCCACACGGGACGGAGGGACGGCGGGCCCCGCAGGACGAAGAGACGTCGGCCCCGCGGGACGTTACCCTGACCGATCGTGGATCCGGAACCCGGTGAGCAGGTGTTCTTCCATGGCCATCCGTCCTGGCGTGCGATGGCGTCGCTCTACGCCAAGGGGATCCTCGTCAGCCTCCTGACCGGCGCGATCGCCGGCGTGATCACCCGGATCGCCTCCGGCCACGTGCAGGTCGGCTGGGTGATCGCCGCCGTGCTGATCGTGTTCGTGATCGGTCTGAGCATCGCCCAGATCAGGCGCTGGCAGACGACCTACACGATCACCAACCAGCGCCTGACGATCGAGACCGGGCTGCTCTCCCGAGAGCTGCACGAGACGCGCCTGGAGCGGGTGCAGAACGTGAACCTACGCCAGACGATGGCCCAGCGGGCGCTGTTCATCGGCAACGTCGACTTCGACACCGCGGCCAGCGCCGAGTACGACTTCACCTTCCGGGGTGTCGGCGAACCACGCCGGATCGTGCGCACCGTCGACCGCGCGCTGCGGGAGCTGCGCGGCGACGATCCCCAGACGATCGCCGGCGTCTGACCGGCGCCCCCGGGAATTGCGCGGGCGCTCGGCGGGTGCGGGCGAACGCTCCGGCGCCGCCGTTTCCAGACGTCGATACAGGTTCAGGCGAGTCCGGCGGCGGTGCGTAGCAGGGGGGCCTTGTCGGTTCGCTCCCAGGTGAAAT
>CALAQT010000087.1 GCA_937888775.1 uncultured Actinomycetes bacterium
TCTTTCCCTACACGACGCTCTTCCGATCGGGCCGCCCGCCGCGGGCGGGCGTGGCTCGGCGTCGTGCTGCTGCACTCGGCCGATCCATCCGACCAGGCACAGGCGCTGCTCAACGCCGGGTTTGCCGCGCTCCATGCGCCGGCCACCTGAGCCTGCCCGTGGGGTCGCTGATCAGACCTGCTAACCGCTGCTGGAGCTCGTGGGCTTGCAGAACGGCTTTGAGATCGTTTCCGAACTCGACCAGCTGACCGATGACAGCTTCAGACTGACGGCCGAGCGCTGAACCAGGCGAGGCCCGCGCGCCTTGGGCGGCTGGTAGATTCGGGCAATGGATGAGCTCGCCGAAACGCTGCCGGTGTCGGCGAACAGCGGCAGCGAAGCCCGGGAGCGGCTGCTCGCGGCCGCCTACGAGCTGTTCTCCCGCCACGGCGTGACGGCGGTCGGAGTCGAAGCGATCCTGGAGCGATCCGGCGTGGCCAGGCAGACCCTGTATCGCCACTTCGCCTCCAAGCAGGATCTGGCGCTGGCCTACCTGGAGCACCGTGAGCAGCTGTGGACCAAGGGCTGGCTGCAGGCCGAGGTGCGGCGGCGCGCTTCGGCGCCGGAGGACCGCCTGCTGGCGATCTTCGACGTGTTCGACGAGTGGTTCCGGGCACCCGGGTTCGAGGGCTGCTCGTTCATCAACGTGGGGCTCGAGCACCCGGACGGCAAACACGCGCTGAACCGCGCGGCCGTGGGGCAGCTGGCGGGATCCGGGAGTTCCTTGCCACGCTGGCCTCCGATGCGGGCAGCGCGAATCCCGATGACCTCGCCCGCGAGTGGCACATCCTGATGAAGGGCTCGATCGTCGCCGCCGGCGAGGGGGATCGTGAGGCGGCGCGGCGCGCCCGGGGGATTGCCGCTCTGCTGCTCGCCCACCAGGAACGTCGCGACGTCCCGGAGCTCGACGATGGCCGGTAGCCCCCAGGCGGTCGGCGTCGTCGGCGGTGGCCTGATGGGGAGCGGCATCGCCGAGACGGTGGCCAGGGCCGGTTACCGGGTCAAGGTGTATGAGCCGATCGTGGAGAGTCGCGATGCCTCGCGGGCGCGGATCGAGAGGTCGATCGGCCGGGCGGAGAGCTCGGGACGGATCTCGGCCGATGAGCGCGAAGCCGCGATGGGGCGCCTGCGCTACGTCACCCACCTGGACGAGCTGTCCGACAGCGACCTGGTGATCGAGGCGGTGGTGGAGGACCGTGACATCAAGCTCGGGTACTTCAGGCGGCTCAATGGCTACGTCCGCGAGGACGCGCTGCTGGCGTCGAACACGTCGAGCATCCCGATCGCCGGGCTGGCCAGCGTGGTCGACCGTCCCGAGCGCGTGCTGGGTATGCACTTCTTCTCGCCGGTACCGGTGATGGGCCTGGTCGAAGTGGTCAGCGCACTTCCCACTGGCGAGGAGACGATTGAGCGGGCGACCGAGTTCGTCAAGTCGCTGGGCAAGACTCCGATCTCCACCAAGGATCGCTCTGGCTTCATCGTCAACATGCTGCTGATCCCGTATCTGATGGCGGCGGTGAGGATGCTCGAGGACGGCTTTGCCACCCGGGAGGACATCGACGCCGGGATGAGGCTCGGCTGCGGACATCCGATGGGCCCGCTGACGCTGTGTGACTTCATCGGCCTCGACGTGCTCTACGCGATCTGCGATTCGCTCTATGAGGAGTTCAAGCGCCCGGAATACGCCCCCCCGCCGTTGATCAAGCGGATGCTCGCCACCGGCTGGCTGGGCCGGAAATCCGGGCGCGGCTTTTACGAGTACGACTGACCAGTCAAGCGGATCCTGGTGCACGGGACCGCCGCCGTAGCCCTACCGCGTCGGCCCGCTGCCGCGCCCGATGAGGCTCCAGCAGGCCTACGCGGACTACGACGAGGGCAAGATCGAGTTCGCACAGCTGCAGAGCCTGCAGGACGAGGCGGCCGAAGACTCGATTAATCGCCTGGAGGCCACCGGCGAGCCGATCGTGACCGACGGCGAGCAGCGCGAATCCAGCTTTGCCACCTACAACCTGAAGCGTCGGAGTTCGTCGCCAAGAACAAGGCGATCGCCACCCATCCGGTCAAGCAGGCCGTGATCTCGCCGTCGATGATGATGCTCCTGTATCCGCTCGAGGGCGAAATCGAGGGCTACTCCCGCGATCAGTTCCTCAACGACTGCATCGACGAGGCCGAGAAGGAAGTGCCTACGAGCTGCCGCTGGAGCACATGTTCAAGCTGAACGCCGGCTACTTCCTGATCCAGTGCGCCAGCGAGGAGGACCGTGAGTCGGTCTACGAGCTGTGCGGCAAGTACAGCCGACCGGACGCCGACGGCGTGGCACAGGTCTGTTTCATGGGCGTGATCAACCCGCTGAACCCTGAGGTCGAGATGGCCGAGCACGTCAAGAACGAGCTGCTCACGGCGGCCAAGCACATCCCCGTCGAGCGCCTGGGCGCCACCGACGACTGTGGCTTCTCGCCGTTCAGCCGTGACGTCAAGCCCAAGCACGGCTCGCCGGACTTCGATCACAGCACCGACCACGAACCCGCGGTCACCGCAGCCTGCCCGCTAGAGCAGCGAAACTTCCTCAGGATTGTCCCCCGGCGTGGGCTTCGTTCGTTTAGGGGACGACATGCAAAGCTCCAGCGAGGAGGAAGAATGCAGTACGCGATGTTGATCTACGAGACGCCGGGCAGCTATGACCACCTGGACGACGGCGAGCGGGCGGCGATCTACGGCGAGTACATGCAGATCAGCAGCGATCCCGCGTGCGTCGGAGGCGCTCAGCTGGAGCCGATCGACACCGCATCGACGGTGCGCGTCAACGACGGCGAGACGCTGATCACCGACGGTCCGTTCGCCGACACCAAGGAGGTGTTCGGCGGCTACTTCATCTACGAGGCCGACGATCTCGACACGGTGCTGGAGGTCGCCGCGCGGATCCCGGCGACGCGTATGGGTGGCTCGGTGGAGGTGCGACCGGTGGTTTCGCGGGAGCGCCAGAGCTGATCGAGCAGATCTTCCGCCAGCAGTGGGGGCGGGTGCTCGCCTCCACGATCGGTTTCCTCGGCGACTTCGATCTCGCCGAGGAAGCCGTGCAGGACGCATTCACGATCGCCGCAGAGCGCTGGGAGCGTGACGGCATCCCGGATAACCCCGCCGCCTGGCTGGCCGTCACCGCCCGCCATCGCGCGATCGACCGGCTGCGCCGGGAACACACGCTGGCGCGCAAGACGCAACAGCTGCAAGCGCCCGCGCTGACCCCCTCCGAACCCGAGCAACAGATGGACGACCCGACGATCGCCGACGAGCGGCTGGAGCTGATCTTCACCTGCTGTCACCCCGCGCTGGCGGTCGAGGCCCAGGTGGCGCTCACGCTGCGCGCGCTGGGTGGCCTGACCACGGAAGAGATCGCGCGCGCATTCCTCGTCGCGCCGGAGACGATGAAGCGGCGACTCACCCGCGCCAAGGCCAAGATCAAGGCGACGCGGATCCCGTTCGCGGTGCCGGCCGATCACCGGCTGCCCGAACGACTGACAGCGGTGTTGGCGATCGTGTACCTGATCTTCAACGAGGGGTACGGTGGCCGCAGCGACCTGGCGGCTGAGGCGATCCGGCTGGGACGCGTGCTCGGTGAGCTGATGCCTGATGAGCCCGAGGTCTGCGGCCTTGAGGCGCTGATGCTGCTGCACGACGCCCGCCGAGCGGCGCGCTTTGATGGCGAGGAGCTGGTCTTGCTCGCAGACCAGGATCGCTCGCTGTGGAACGCCGGGCAGATCGCGGCCGGGCGCCGCCGGCTGGACCGCGCACTGGCGCTACGCGGCGGCGGCCCGTACGTCCTGCAGGCGGCGATCGCCTCACTGCAGGCCGAGGACCGTCCCGATTGGCCGCAGATCGCCGTGCTCTACGCAAGGCTGGTGCGCTGCACCGGCTCGGCGATCGTGGAGCTCAACCGGGCCGTCGCGGTCGCCGAGGCGCAGGGCGCCGCGGCCGGGCTGGCGATCGTCGAGGCACTGTCACCATCCCTGGACGAGTATCAGTACCTGCATTCCTCACGCGCCGAGCTGCTGCGGCGGCTGGGGCGGGCGGCCGAGGCGCGCGTAGCCTACGGGCGGGCGCTGGAGCTCACGCGCTCGGGGGCCGAGCGGCGGTTCCTGTCCCGGCGGCTCGCCGAGCTCTAGCTGGCGGGCCAGCGCTCGCCGGACAGCCGGGGCTGTCCGAGCTCTAGCGGTCGGCATCGGCGGGCCAGCGCTCGCCGGACAGCCGGGGCTGTCCGAGCTCTAGCGGTCGGCATCGGCGGGCCAGCGCTCGCCGGACAGCCCAGCGACCGCCACGGCCAGCGCGTGGGTCCCCTTCTGGCCGAGACCCTGGCTGGCCGCGGCCACGTAGAGCTGCTGGGCGAGCGCCGTGCCCGGCAGCGACACGCCCAGCCGGCGTGCGTCAGACAGGGCGATGCCGAGGTCCTTGATGAAATGATCGACCTTGAAGCCCGGCTCCAGATCGCCGCGCAGCAGCCGGGGACCGTAGTTGGTCAGCGACCAGGAGCCCGCGGCGCCGTCCTTGATCGTGTCGATCGCCCGCTCCACGTCGAGTCCGGCCCGGTGGGCGTACACGAGTGCTTCGCAGATGCCGATCATGCCGGCGGCGATCACGATCTGGTTCATCACCTTGGTCTGCTGACCGCAGCCGGCGCCGCCCTGGTGCACGATCGTCTGGCCGAGCGCCGACAGCATCGGCTGAGCCCGCTCGTAGGCCTCGGCCTCTCCCCCCACCATGATCACCAGCGTCGCGTTGCGCGCCCCCACGTCGCCTCCCGATACCGGGGCATCCAGCGCGTGGACGCCCTTGGCGGTGGCGGCACGGTGGATCTCCTCGGCCAGCGCGGGCTCGCTGGTGGTCATGTCGATCAGCAACGACCCGGGGGCAAGCGCCTCCAGCACGCCCCCGTCGCCGAGCACCGTCTCAGAAACGTCGGCGGGATAACCCAGCATCATGAACACCGCATCGCAGTCGGACGCCAGCTCGGCGGGGGAGTCGCGCCAGCCGGCGCCGTCGGCGATCAGGCCCTCGGCTCGGTTCCGCGTCCGGTTGAAGACGCTCACCGGATAGCCGGCGGCCAGGAGGTGGCCGGCCATCGGGGCGCCCATCACGCCCGTGCCGATCCATCCGATGCGCAACTTGGTCACGGTGATCGCCCAAAAATAGCGATAGCCTCGCCGCGTGGGCGAATACGAATCAGCCTTGGCCAACCTCGCGGTCGGCCTCGGCGCCAATGTCGCGCCCGGTCAGACCGTCGTGGTCAACGCCAAGCTGGGCCAGGAAGCGCTGGCGCGCGCCCTGGCGGTCGCCTGCTATGACCGCGGCGCGCACCAGGTGGAGGTCAGCTATGCCGACCCGCACCTTCAGCGCGCGCGATTGGAGCACGCCCCCGAAGAAGCACTGGGGACCGTAATCCCGTGGGTGCGCCAGCGCCCGGCGGCGCTGGCGGAGATGCAGGGCGCGCTGATCGGCCTCAGCGGCCCGTCCGCGCCGGGGCTGCTCGACGACCTGGATCCCGGTCGGATCGGACGCGACACCGTGCAGTTGATCGAGTGGGTGAGGGTGATCGCGGACAAGTCGGTCAACTGGACGATCGTGCCGGGCCCCAGCCGGGCGTGGGCCAAGCTGGTGTTCCCGGCGCTCGACGGCGAGGCCGCGCTGGCGCGCCTGTGGGAGCAGATCGCCCGCGTGTGCCGGCTCGACGAGCCCGATCCGCTGTCGGCCTGGAGCGAGCGGACCGCCGAGCTGGCGCGGGCGGCACAACGATTGGACGCCGCCGACCTGGATTCGCTGCATTTCACCGGTCCGGGCACCGACCTGCGCGTCGGCCTGCTGGCCGGCGTGCTCTGGGAGGGCGGGACGTTCACGACCAGCTGGGGCCGCGAGCATCTGCCCAACGTCCCGACCGAGGAGGTCTTCACCAGCCCTGACCCGAAACGCACCGAGGGGACCGTCACGTCGACCAAGCCGCTGCTGGTCTCGGGACGTTTGGTCAAGAGGCTGCGGGTGCGTTTTGAAGACGGCCGGGCGGTGGCGATCGACGCCGACGAGGGCGCCGACCTGCTGCGCGAACTGGTGGCGCGCGACGAGAACGGCAACCGGTTGGGCGAGGTGGCGCTGGTCGACGGCAGCGGCCGCATTGATGAGCTGGGAACGATCTTCCACGACACTCTGCTCGACGAAAACGCCGCCAGTCACATCGCGCTCGGATCCGGCTTCGGCCACCTCGCAGACGGCGACTCGGTCGCCGCGCAGATCAACTCCAGCGCCGTGCACACCGACTTCATGATCGGCGGGCACGACGTCAAAGTCACGGGCACGACGCGGGACGGGCGTGAGGTGCCGGTGCTGATCGACGGCCACTGGCAGCTGCCCTAAGTACCAATCGGACGCCGGAGCTCGCCGCCAGGCAGACGCAATCTCGGCGATGGCTCAGCGCAGCGGCCCGACGCGCTCCTGCACGGCCACCAGCAGGCCGCCGTCGCCCACCAGCCGCTCGGCGGCCGCCAGCTCGGGGG
>CALAQT010000088.1 GCA_937888775.1 uncultured Actinomycetes bacterium
CACGCGGTGCCCACGCGCTCCAGAAGCCGGAACCCCGGCCCCCTCTTCGGGGACCGGGGTGGTTCGACCTTCGGCTAAATGGTGGAGCCAACCGGGATCGAACCGGTGACCTCCTGCTTGTGGAGCAGGCGATCCCGAATATCACGGCAGAGCTGTCCGCGTTGGGATGCGCGGACGGCGGCTGAGCCGGTCGTGGACGTGGGTTCGAGTCCCATCGTCTCCACTAGCACGGGTAGGGGCGAAGTAGTGCGAACTTCGCCCCGTTGCAGGGGTTTCTTGGTCGGGCTGAATGCGAAGGCCTACGAACGGAATCCCGGTGTTTGCGGACGACCTCGGGTTGCGTACGCAAGACGGTCGCAGGTCTGCGTACGCTGCGTACGTTGCGGTCTCGAAAACCGTTTCAGGCCTGATTGGTCTGACGAGGGTTCGAATCCCTCCCCCTCCCTTATAGGAGCCAAAACTACAAAACTAGCCCGTTTCCAGGCTATTTATGCAAATTCCAGGTCAGACCCGAGACTGGGCGACTACCGCTCAGGAGGGCTAGAAACGGCTCCTTGGGGGTGCTGGCTACCCCATTCCTACCGCATGGCCCGCCATTTGAACTGGTGCCAACGCTTGGGACGTGACCCCGGCGCTCCTGCTTTCGTAGGGCGAAGCGGAAGTCTGCCGAGCGGAGCGCGAGACGCCTGCTCCTCGTCCAGAGCAGGCGTCTCAGGGGTGCCCGCCGAGACGCCTGCATCCGCCCGATTGCGGGCGCCCTGCGCTGGGCTGCGTCACGGGCTCCAACGCGGGCGCGCCGACGCATTGGGTGGGTCGGGCCTTACTCCCTGACCGAGCCGCCGTCGCCGTGCCCCGTCCTAGACCGCGGGTAGCATCGATTTGAGTATGAGCTACGACCAGGTGATCTCACAAGTCGTCAAAGTCGTTGAGGCGGTCGGGGCTGGGATCATGGTTCTCGGCGGCCTCGCTGCGTTCCTCGTGTTCGCATCACGGGCTCTGCGCCCCGAGACGGCGCGCGAGTCCTACGGCGAACTGCGCCGGACCCTGGGTCGCTGCATTCTGGTGGGCCTCGAGGTCCTGATCATCGCCGACATCGTCCGGACGATAATCGTTGCCCCGACCCTCGAAAGCGTCGCCGTCCTTGGCATCATCGTCGTTATCCGGATTGCCCTCAGTTTCTCTCTCGAGGTGGAGATCGATGGTTACTGGCCGTGGCGTCGATGGCAGCTCACGCGCAGCGCGGACGTTAAGGCGCCACCCCGCAACTCTTAGTCGCGGAGGCTCGCACCTCTCGCACGCGGGTTGGAGCAAGGGAGACGATCGCTTCGCGACGACTGCGACCGCCACAGCAGCACCGCACCTCGCTTGCGCATCGGACGAATCTGGAGCGCGTCGAGCGACGACAGGCCGGTGCGCATCGGACGCTCGCCCACGACCAGCGCCAGCACCGACAGGAACAGCGTCGTGGGCGACAGCATCGCGCCGAGCGCCACGAGCACAAGCTCGGTATCAACCGAGGTCATCGGGCCAATGCTACGTGTCGAACAGAGCCCGACGGGTTTTCAGCGGTGGTTGTCTCGGGGGGGGGTTCGCACGCCCGGACCCCCCGCGACCTCGTCAGACCTCCTCGGGCTCGCCGAGGACCACGAGGCCGTGGATGCAGACCAGGCAGATGGCAAAGATGCCGAGCGACCACCAGGGGTGCGCGCCGCCGACGTCCAGCAGCGCGCCGATCGGCCGCCGCGATCCCGATCAGGCGCCCATAGATACCGCCAGCGAACAGCGAGAACGCGGCGGTGAGCTCTATGACGCCCAGGATGATGGTGATCCATCCCCACGTGTGGAGGCTCGAGAACACGTACTGCGTGTCATTGACGAAGAAATTCGCAAGCCGTAGAGCGGGGGCCATCGACCGAGCCTGGCACATCTGGGCGCCTGGAGGCCGTGGCCCCCCAGGGCGTAGCAAGGGCAACCGCAGCCTGCGCGGAGTCTTCTTCCTGGACGGCGTGCTTCTGCCTTGCATGACGTGCACGACTGCTTTGCGCAGCGTAAGCAGGCGTGAGTCCACCGTCAGCCGACGCGCTTCCGATTCGTCCAACTCGACACTCTCGGACCCATGGGCCGACGCGCTCGCTTTGAGGCGGTAGCGAAAGCGACGCGATGTGCCCAGTTGGAAGGGACCTGAGCGTCCGCCGCTCATGACGCTCTCAGAAGGGGTGGGTCGCCGATCACGCTGGCAAGGCGCTCGACCACACGCTTCGCGGCTCCGCTGGCGCTGCCCGTCTATTGTCTGTTCGTGCACCAGCTCGATGACGTGCCCCGCAGTGCGAGCGGTACGGTCCGGCCGGCAATCGAGACACACGGACCCCTCCACGCCACCTCGCCCGATGAGGTCGTCTCTGCGCTCGGCTCCGACCCGACGCGCGGGCTGACTACCCTCGAGGCGGAGCGAAGGCTCCACGTCCACGGCCCGAACCGCGGCAGCGGCCGGCCCGGACCGGGATACGCGGCGTTGCTCGCCCGCCAGTTCACCGACCCGCTCGTGGCCCTCCTAGTCGCAGCGGCGATCGTGTCGGCAACGATCGGCGACGGGCTGGAGGCTGCCGTGATAGGCGCGATCGTCGTCCTGAACGCTGCCCTCGGTTTCGGCCAGGAGGCCGCCGCCGAGCGAGCGATGGGAGCGTTGCGCGCGATGTTCACCCAACCGGCGGATGTCGTCCGCGAAGGCGTCGAGATCCGGATTCCGGCCGAGGAGGTCGTGCCGGGCGACGTTCTCGTGCTGCGCGAAGGCGGACGGATCACAGCCGACGGTCGGATCATTGCATCGGCGAGCCTGGCGGCCGACGAGTCGGCACTCACAGGGGAGTCGGTGCCCGTCGAGAAGGCGCTCGAGGAGGCTCCCGCGGCAGCTGCGCTTGGCGATCGCAGCTCGATGGTGTACGCCGCGACGTCCATTACGCGCGGCCGCGGCCGCGCGGTGGTCACGGCAACAGGGGATGCGACCGAGGTGGGGCGGATCGCACTACTCGCCGAGCGGGCCGAGCCACCGACGACGCCGCTTCAGCGCCGCCTCGGCGGCCTTGCCCGCGCAATGGTCGGCACCGGCATCGTCCTGACAGTCGCGTTGACGGCAGGATCGGTCCTGCAAGGCTCCTCACTCCACCATTCGTTCCTGATCGGCGTCGCGGTCGCCGTCGCCGCCGTTCCAGAGGGGCTCGCGGCGACGGTGACCGTGGCGCTTGCGCTCGGAGCCAGGGCGATGGCGGAGCAGGGAGCGATCGTCCGCCGCCTGTCGGCGATCGAGACAATCGGCCAGACCACGACGATCTGTGCGGACAAGACCGGCACACTCACGGAGAACCGACTTCGACTGACCGGGTTACACGCCGCCGAAGGTGTCGACGAGTTCACGCTGCTGGGGGGTGCCGTGCTCGCGTCGAGCGCCGAACTACTCCGCTCAAACGATGGGGCAACCCGCTTCGCCGGCGACCCGATTGAGGGCGCGCTGCTACTCGCGGCCCTCGACCGCGGCCTGTCGCGCGAGGACCTTCTGGCAGGGCGCAGGCGCGTCCGCGAGATGCCGTTCGACGCGGCCCGCAAGCGGATGACGATCGTCTATGCCGAGTCGGGGGGCGTCCTGCGGGCGTTCAGCAAGGGAGCGCCGGAGACCTTGTTCGAACGCGCGACTATCGATCCCGTCGAGCGCCAGCGGCTCGAGCACCAGGCACACGAATGGGCGAACGAGGGTTTGCGCGTGCTCGCGGTATGTGGCCGGGCCGTCCCGGACGACGTGGGATTCGGCGAGGATGTCGAGAAGGATCTGCGCCCCCTCGGGCTCGTGGCCTTGCACGATCCCCTGCGCCCGGCAGCCCCGACGGCAGTGCGTGAGGCGCGGGCGGCCGGTGTGACGGTCCGAATCCTGACCGGAGACCACCCGCGGACGGCTACCGCGATCGGGCGGGCGCTGGGGCTCCCGCCGGAAGCGGTCTTTGCACGAGTGACCCCAGAGGACAAGCTCCGTCTCGTCGAGCAGCTCCAGCGCGGCGGCGAGGTCGTCGCCGTGACCGGCGACGGCGTCAACGACGCACCGGCCCTCCGCCAAGCGGACGTAGGGATCGCTATGGGACGCTCCGGCACGGAGGCGGCTCGCGAGGCTTCCGCAATCGTTCTGACCGACGACAACTTCGCGACGATCGTCGCCGCAATCAGCGAGGGGCGGCGGATCGCCGACAACATCCGCAAGGTCGTCGCCTTCCTCCTGTCAGCGAACCTCGGCGAGGTGGTGCTGTTCGCGATCGCGATCCTGGCTGGCGTTGGCGCGCCGATGACCGTCGTCCAAGTCCTAACGGTCAACATTCTCACCGACGGCTTACCGGCGATCGCGCTGGCTCGCGACCCGGCCTCCGCCGAGACGATGTCGCTCGGCCCCCGGCCGCAGGCCGCGCTGATGCCCCGGCCGCTTGCCGCTGCCCTGGGCGGAATCGGCCTGCTGGTCGGCCTCGCTGGGCTCACCGCCTACCTGATCGGCCGAGCGATCGATCCGGCCACGGCGCAGACGATGGCCTACGCCACGATCGCACTGTCCGAGCTGGCCCTCGTCTTTTCATGCCGGTCGGTCGGCGTCTCGGCGTGGCGTCTGCCGGCGAACCGGCACCTCGCCGGCGGCGTGATCGCTTCGGTTGTGTTGCTCGTCGCGACTGTTTACGTCGGGGCACTGAACACCCCGTTTGGCACCGTCTCACTCGGCCCCAGCGAGCTGGCGATCACAGTCGGGCTTGCCGTCGTGCCTTTTGTCACCCTCGAGGCCGCAAAGGCGGTCCGGCGGAAATCGCCGCACTGGGAGGTTCGCGGTAGGGGCGCCGCTAGTGGTTAGTAAGCGGCGACTGCTTCCGTGGCGAAGCGGTCGTCGTTACCACGGCGGTCAACAGTGCCGCTCGGGACGAAACCCAGGCGTCTCGGCGGGGACTCGGGAGACTGTTCCTTCGCCATCAAAGCAGCCGTCTCGATCCGGCCGTCTTAGGCCAGCGCGGTGGTCCGTCCTGTAAAGAACCCAACGGTCGTGTACGGCTTCAAGCTCGAGTTCGTCTCTTGCTCGAGGCTCGAGGCGTGCGAGCAGCAACCCACACCCGTTTCCGGGAGGCAGCACGGGTCGAGACGCGAGATCGACCCTAGGGGGCAGATCTCGCGCGATACGACCTTCCTCCGCCGAGGGGGAGGATCAGGCCGGACTCCCTGCGTGTCGAGCAGGAGGTCTTGCGGTTGTGTGCCGGCTGAGCCCGCGGCACGTCGGCCTGGCTGTCTCGGCTCTGTACGTAGGAGCGACTGCTGTCAGCGCCAGAAGTCTACGCGCGCAACCGCACCTGGCCGGCTATCGAGCAGCGATCAACGGATTGCGTCGAGGCGGGCGGCCCCCACCCATGAGCGCTAGCAAGAGCTGCGACGGTCGACAGACTCACTCTCCGGTCCGGCGATTTGCGCGACGTGGTGATCGAGCAGCCGCTTCCTTAGGTCCTCCTGAAACGTCTTATCACTCATGTCGAGGACCAGGTGCCCGCTGGTGTTTCTCACGGTATCCATGCCCAATGACGCGACGAACTCGTCCACGACCTGCTCTGGGACGCCGCGGTCTATCAACATTGTCAGCGCGCGCTCGCCCACCTCGTAGTTATCCTCCTGAGCGGCCAACGCGCCGAGTGGGCGTGGGATCACGCCGAGTTCCTTCAGCGTCTCCAACAGCCTCAGGCGGGCCTCATCACGGCGCTTCATTGCGCCCAAGGCCACGGGCAGGTTGCCGGCGTCCAGGGCCAGCGCGATCAGCTGCGCGGCCTCGCTCACCGAAGAGTTCATCTGTACAAGCATCTCTTCCATGATCTTCTTGCCCAGTGGCCGGCTCCGGATTGGCATCGCATCGATCGCCTCCGCCCTGAGATCATCGACAATCTGCTGCACCCGACGCGGCGTGAGGTCGTATTTCGCAGCGATCGTCGAGCAGTCGATCCCTGAGCGCCACTCCTGATAGATCACGCGGTACTGGTCCCCCCGTTTGACTGTGCTCGCAGCTGCGGTCGTGACCCCGCGCGCCGCCTTCTCCGTCGCGCGGGTCCGACGCTTCGTACGCTCGTCGCCCGCCTGCGGGCGCCCCCTGTTTTTCGAAGGCTTGCTTCGTTCGGTGGCCACACGGCACAAGGTACTAGCCGATCTCTATCGGCTGAAACGGCTGCGTCTAGGCGACGGCAGGCCGATGATGGGCGAGGTCATCGCGCTCGTCGACTTGCCTGCTCACGCTTGCGACCCCGGGGCGGTCAGGACCCTGGGGATGCGCGACCATCATGGACGTCCGGCGGCTTCAAGGACGCTCCCATACTCAGCTGTTATCCGCGACCGGCGCATTGCGCGTCTGCGTCCATCGGCGATCTCCCGCACGTACACAGCACGCGTCACGTTGCCGTCTCGATGTCCGAGCAGGAAGGCAACCTCGTCGATGGACTCGCCGGCGAGGAGTGCCCGGCTTGCGACGGTATGCCGAAATGAATGCATCGACGGGACCGTCCCGCGGGGGACTCGCCTCGGGTTGCCTTGCTCGTCGCATTCGTGGAGGATCGGAAACGTTGGGCGACCGAGCTCGTCTCGCGCGCGTGCCTGGGCGGCCCTGAGCGAGCGAGCGACGTTGCGCTGGCCGATCGGGCGCCCGCTACGGGTGGCGAACACGAAGTCAGCGGGGCTGGTGCGCTGGCTGGCTTTGCGGTGACGGGCGAGCAGGACCGCTAGCTCGCGCGGGATCGGCACGGTGCGGGCGGAGCCCGCCGTCTTGCTTGGCGCCCGCATCCCTTTGCGGTCCACCTGCCAGCTGAACTCGACCTCTGCATCCTCGACATCGGCGATCCGCACGTCGGCCCACGTCAGCCCACACAGCTCCGACACGCGCGCGCCGGTCAACGCGGCGACCGTGAAGATCGCCCTGAAAGGCTCGGCTGCGGCAGCAATGGTCTGCTCGAGTTGCGCTCCTTCGAAGATGGGGTGGCGCTGGCCGTGCGCGAGCTTCGGCCGCTCGGAGGCGAGCATCATCGCCGTGGGGGTTGTTCCAGCCCAGCCGAGGCGCCGAGCAGCGTACTTGCAGATACGCGCCGTGACTCCGAGGACGACCGCGATCGTAGCCTCGCTCTTGCCTCCCGCGCGCATCTCGCGCACGAGCGTCGCCAGGTCCTCCGCGTCGATGCCATCCAGGCGCCTGGTGCCGTAGCGAGGGCGCAGGTGTCGGTTGACCGCGTTGCGGTATCCGGCCTGCGTCGATGCGCGCAGGTCGGCCACCGGCCCGCCGAGCCAGCGATCAGCTGCCTCGGCGAAACCGATGCGCGGGTTCGCGGCCAGGCGCTCGCCGCCGGCGCGGCTGGAAAGCAGCGCGCCTCGCAACGCGCGTGCGGCCGTGATGCCTCCGTCGACGGTTCGCCAGCGCTGGACGCCGCGACCGTCCTTCAGGCCGACCTCGAACACGCCGGTCGGGCGCCGGTAGATGTTGCGCTCGACGCGTACGCGTCGAGCAGTAGCGTTCGCCTTGCTCATGGAGATACACCTCCTGGGCCACGCCCCCGGCTGTTAGAGCAGCGCGGGGGCACTTTTGTATGTGGAGAGGATTCTAGATGCTGACGTGCGGGACCGGGTGTCGACTCCCCGCCACGGGCCCGCCGCGCGACCGGGAACCGGTGGCTTCGTCGCCCATGCCGCTGCGTGAACATCGAGACAGCCCGCGGCGCTCATGAGCCACGACCTGCGGCACTCCCGCGCCCCATGGCCGGCAAGGCAACCGCTGATGGCCGACGGCGCGCACAGGCTTCCATGACGCTTCCACACAGGCCCTGCAGTCGGCTGCGAGCTCGCCGTCATCCACCTCCGGAGCCCGTGTCTGCGGGCGCTTCGTCCAAGCCCAGCATCGGACTCGAACCGATGACCCCTTCCTTACCATGGAAGTGCTCTACCAACTGAGCTAGCTGGGCGTGCGCGAGAGCGCACTGTACCGCGCCACGCCCCCCGGCGTGGACCCTGGCCCCCTACCGAATCCCCTCCAGCAGTTCCGCCGGCGAAGCCAAGTCCAACCCCCGCGCCAGAACCACGATCGTCTCCAGCCGAGGCGAGCGCTTGCGCCGCTCCAGCAGACTGATCTCCGTCCTGTGCAGGTCGCAGATGTCCGCCAGCGCCTCCTGGGACAGCCCCGCGCGATCGCGATGCTCGCGAAGGTTCGCAGCGAACTGCGTGCGGACGTTCTCCATGTGGGCGCACTCTCGCCGTGCGCAGACGAAAGTTCCACAGACAGCTGTCGTCCGCCCGCTGCGCGCCGGGCGTGTGGATCGGGAGCCCACCCGGACCGCCGCCTGCCGGCCGCGCCGTCCCGTGGATAGGAACAGAACCCTATCGTGATGACAACTGTCACGTAGCCCGCGTTGGCCTCTCGTGCAGTCCGCGCCAACGCGCCGCCGGTCGCCGGTCGCCGCGTTCAAGGGCGCCGAGCGCGCAATCGCCGCCCCCCCGACCCCCCGGCCCGCCGACCCCCTACGAGTCCGCCGGCGTAACCGTCGTCACCGGCAGCCCCAGCCCCGAGATCTTGCTCGGCAGATCCAGGTGCAGCCACTTCGACAGCCTCGGTGAGAGCGTCGAGATGATCACCTCGTCGAAGCCGCGCACGTTCACCGCGTCCTCCACCGCCATGTGCGGGTCCGTGCTCCCGATGATGCCCTCCACCTTCGACCCCGCCGCCGTCGTCAGCCGCGGCAGCGCGTCATCGATCACCGCCTGCGCCTCGCGCTTGTCCTGGTCCTCCGGGTCCACCACGCGATGCAGCCCATGCGCCGCGTTCGGCACCAGCAGCGTGAACGTCGTCGGCCCGCGCGATGCGCGCTCCCGCACCGCGTCCAGCAGCGGCTGCGTCGCAGCCGTCTTGTGAGCCACCACCAGCACCCTCGCCGGCGCAGCTCCTCCAGCGGGAACCTCCGAGGCCTCCATCATCGCTCCTCCTTCTCGCTCGCGCATTCGCTTCCGCCCACATGCCCCCAGCACCCGGGCCTGAATCCCGTTTCTACTCCTCTCGCCCCACCATTGCCACCCGCGCCCGCACAGCCGCCCGCAGCTACTGTCTCCTCGTGCGCATCCTCCTCACCCCCGGCACCCTCGAGGTGCGCCTCGCCCGCTGGCAGAAGATCCTGGGCCTCATGCGCAACATCACCATCCCGCGCGACCACATCGACGACGTCCAAGTCGTCGATGACCCCGTCCGCGAGGCGATGGCCACGGGCCTGAAGGCCGGCCTGCGAATCCCCTGGCTCTACTACGCCTGCCGCACCATCAAGCTCGACCAGGCATTCGTCGTGCGCCGCAACGTCCCCGGCCTCTCCATCTCCGTCCACGACCACGGCGCCCTCACGCGCGTGCTCCTAAGCACGCCCGAAGCCCGCCTGCTCGCCCAGCGCCTCGCCGACGGCTCCTGACGCCCCGCACACACCCGCGCCCGCGACCCCAGAGGACTCGCCGCGGGGCACCGCCCGCCATCCCCTCCTAAGCCGAGCGTTCAGCGTTCCGGAGCCCCGTCAGCGCCCACACGCCGAACAGCAGGATCAGCCCCACCGCGCACGCGTATGCCAGCGCCGTGTGGCTGTGCACGCCCGAGATCAGGCCGCGCCCCGCCTCCAGGAACGCCGTCGCCGGGTTCACGCTTGCCACCGCGTGGATCCAGCCCTTCAGGAAAGCCAGCGGCACATACACGGGCGCCAGGAAGATGATCAGGAACACCGGCGTCTGCATCAGCGGGCCCGCCTGGATCGAGCGGAAGCGGAACGCCACGCCCGCCGCCCAGCCGTAGCCCACGAGCACCAGCAGCGCCGCCAACCCGTAGAGGCCGAACACGTCCACGCCGTTGCCCGTGATCCGCATCCCCGTCGCCAGCGCCACCGCCGTGATCAGGCTCAGCGTGATCGCCGCGCGCGTCAGCGCCACCATCGCGTAGCCCAGCGCGATCCCGCGCCTGTCCTCCGCCGCCAGCATCAGCCGCCGCGCGAAGCCGCTCTCGAAGTCGAACGCCAGCGAGAAGCCCGTGAACAGCCCCGCGAACATCGCCGACTGGCACAGCACGAACACGAACTGGAACGCCGTGTAGCCCGCCGGGAACGTGAAGCCCGGGATCGAGCCCAGCGCCGAGAGCCCTCCCGCGAAGCTCGCCAGGAACACCAGCGGGAACACCAGCGAGGGCACGAACAGATCCGGCCTGCGCACATACGTGTGCAGGCTCCGCCACGCAATCGTCCACGCCACGCGCCAGATGCTGCCGCCGCGCGTCGCCGCGCCGCCAGTGCCCATGTCGGCCTCGCTGCTCATGTCCTCTGCAACCTCGTCCGCAGCGCCCACGAAACCGCCAGCAGCGACACGAGCGTCAGCCCGATCGCAACCGCGAAGCCGCGCAGCAGCGCCGTGCCGTCCCAGCCCACGATGTACAGGCTGCGGAACGCCTCGATCAGGTAGCTGATCGGGTTCCACGTCGCCACCGTGTGGAACCAGCCCGTGCGCAGCAGGTTGCGCGGCAGGTTGCTCGAGGACAGGAAGATGAACACGAAGAACAGCGGGAACAGGCCCTGTACCGCCTCGCCCGAGCCCGTGCGCAGCGCCGCCGCGCAGCCCAGCGCGCCGAAGCCCACAGCCGTCAGCGCGCCCAGCACCAGGATCACCAGCGCCCCCCCGAAGCCCGCGTCCAGGTGCGCGCCCGCGACCAGGCTCATCACGACATACACAGCCGACTGCAGCACGCCGATGCCCGCCACTCCCACGAGCAGGCCGCCGATCAGCGACACCCTGCGCAGCGGAGTCAGCGCCAGGCGGTTGAAGAAGCCGCTCTCGATGTCCTCCGCCAGGTTCGTGCCCGTGTTGATCAGCGCGAACATGCCGCCCTGGATGAACGCAACCGCGATCGCGAACGACACGTAGCTGCTCGTCGGGAAGCCCGGCAGTTTCGTCGCCGCCTTCAGCCCGCTCGCGTTCACCGCCAGCAGGATCAGCGGGAAGAAGATGATCGGGAACAGCTGGAAGGGCTGGCGCAGCGTCTTCAGCATCGAGCGCCTCGCCAGCACGCCCACCTGTGCCGAGAGCGTCCCGCTCACCCGCTCACCCGTCCGCGCTCTCGCCATCCCCATCCTCCGCGCCGCCATCCGCAGCGCCCTCCAGCGACCTGCCCGTCTTCGCCAGGAACACGTCGTCGAGCGTCGGCGTGTGCAGGCGCAGGTCCGCGATCGGAACGCCCTCCGCGTCCAGCGTGCGCACGATCTCAGCCAGGTCGCCCACGCCCTCCGGCAGGCGCGCGGCCACGCCGTTGGGCGACGCCGCAGCGGGCTCGCCGAAGCGGTGCAGCACCGCCTCCAAGCGCTCGCGGTCGCCGGGGTCCTGCGGGATCGCCTCCACGCTCGGGCGCCCAATCGCCGCCTTCAGCTCCGCCGGCGTGCCCTCCGCCACGATCTTGCCGCGGTCGATGATGCCCACGCGGTCCGCCAGCACGTCCGCCTCCTCCAGGTACTGCGTCGTCAGGAACACCGTCACGCCGTCGTTCGCCAGGCGGCGCACCTCATCCCACAGTGCCGCGCGGCTCTGCGGATCCAGGCCCGTCGTGGGCTCATCCAGGAACAGCAGCCGCGGCCCGTGCACGAGCGCCAAGCCCAGGTCCAGTCTGCGCTTCATGCCGCCCGAGTAGCCGCCCACCTTGCGGTCCGCAGCGTCCGTCAGCCCCACGCGCTCCAGCAGCTCCGTCCCGCGCGCCGCGCGGTCCGCCTTGCCCAGCCCGTGCAGCGCGCTCTGCAGGCGCATGTGCTCGCGCCCCGTCAGGAACGGGTCCAGCGCCGACTCCTGCAGCGATGCGCCGATCGCGCGGCGCACCTCCGCGCCCTGGTGCACCACGTCCAGGCCTGCCACCAGCGCCCTGCCCGACGTGGGGGGCAGCAGCGTCGTGAGCACCAGCACCGTCGTCGACTTGCCCGCTCCGTTCGGGCCCAGGAAGCCGTAGATCTCGCCCGGCGCAACACGCAGGTCGATCCCGTCCACCGCGCGCACGCCGCCCTTGAAGTCGCGCACCAGGCCCTCGACCTCGATGCCGTTCTCGTCCCTGCACGCCGCCTCGCTCACGAGCCTTCTCCCGGCTGACCTGCGGTCGTCGGGGAGCCGGGGCGGGGGAGGGGGGCCGTCATCGGTCCCCGTGATAGCAGCGTCCCCGCGTCTCTCGGCGTCGCTCCGCAGCAGCCCCTCACAGCTGCCGCGGAGCGCGCCTGCGCCCTGCGTCCTTCGCTACGGCGCCACGTGAGCTTTCTTGACGTTGCTCGACGCCGTCTCGGACACCGAGCCCGAGAGCACCGCGGTGTTGTGCCCGGCTTTCGCCGGCAGGCCCACCTGGAGGTTCACGATCGGGTTGATCAGGAGCGCCAGCGAGCCGCCGCAGCCTTCCGCAGCGGGCGCCGGGAACGAGTTGTCCACGAGCGTGTTCCCTTCCAGCGTCACGATCGTCGCGCCTTTGTTGAGCACCAGCGTGCCCGCGCTGCCTTCGATCGGCGTGTTCGGCGGCGGCGGCGCCGTCACGCCGCTCGTCAGGTGCAGGATCACCGGTTCCAGTTCAGATCCCACGTAACAGCTTTCGCCCAGCACCGGGTTGTCCAGTTTGACCCTGATCGGCAACGTCACAGCCGTGCCTTTGCGGCCCGCCACCAGCGACGGGTTCAGCGTCACCGGGCCCAGCAGTTCCGTCGTCGCTGTCACTTCTCCGCCGATGCCTCCGATGCCCAGCAGGCCGCCTGGCACCGTCAGCGAGGTTTTCGAGAGCGTGTTGCCGTCAGCCGCCGGCACCAGCACTTCGGACTTGTTCGTCAGGCCGCCCTGGAGCGTGATCGTCTTGTTGATCGGCACCGTCTTGTTGCCGATCGTGAATTCGCCGCTCGTGGTCGTCGCGATCACGCACAGCTTCACGCCCTTCACGTGGATCGGGCAGTCTTTGAACGCCGCGTATTCGGGGTTCGGAGCCTGTTTCGCGAGCGCCGGCGACGCCGCGCAGAGCGCCATCAGCGAGCTCGCCGCGAGCGCCCCTGCCAGGCGCGTGCGACCGCGGCCAGCTCCCACATGTCGATGCAACCTCTCCAAGACGACCTGCATGTTTTCTCCTCCTCGTTGGCGACCGGTGATCCCTAGCCAGTTGACAGAAAGGCACATTCTGTACACATCGCTGTCAAATTTCAACCCCCATGACAAGATCCGTCGCAACGCGACCGCACCGCGCCCGCTACGTGCGTACGTTAGAACCGCCCGCAGCATGTTCCAGAGGATCCATCCGTCCGTCGCCGTCAACTTCCAGCTCAACCGCTGGCTCGAGCTCGGCGGGGAGCAGCTGCTCGAGGAGCTGCGCGATGCAGCAACGCGCATCACCGACGCCATCGCCTACACGCGTGAACTCAGCGCGCTCGCGCACGCGCGCGAGGCAGCCGGCGACGTCGCGGGCGCGGGCGCGCTGTTCATCGGAGCGGAGTTCTTCATGGCGCCCGCCGACGAGCAGCGGCGCGTCCACCGCGAGCGCGGCATCGCGCTGCTGATGGAGGCCTTCGCGATCGCGCCCGAGCAGTGCGCCGAGGTGCACTTCCGCGGCGGCGCGCTGCCCTGCGTGCGCGTCGCGCCCGCGTGCGAGCCGCTCGGCACCGTGCTCATCCACGGCGGCTTCGACTCCTACGCCGTCGAGCTCATGCCGTGGGCGTCCAGGCTCGCCGAGCGCGGCTACACCGCAATCGTCTTCGAGGGCCACGGCCAGGGCGGCGCGCTCGAGGACCACGGCCTGACGATGGACGAGCGCTGGGATGAGTGCGTGGGCGCCGTGCTCGACCACTACCGCCTGCAGGACGTCGCGCTGCTGGGCATCTCGCTCGGCGGCGGGCTCGCCGTCCACGCCGCCGCCCGCGAGCCGCGCGTCACGCGCGTGATCTGCGACGACATCTGCTCGGACTTCCAGGAGGTGCTCCTCGGCCTGCTTCCGCCCGAGCTCGCGCCCGCGCTGCGCGAGCTGCTGCGCGCGGGGGACGCCGCGGCGATCGACGAGCTCATCGCCGCGCGCGTGCCCGCCGACCCGCAGCTTGCGTGGGCGTTCGCCCGCGGCTGCCACGTCTTCGGCGTGAGCAGCCCCAGCGAGCTGCTCGACGCCTGCGCCGCGCTGCGCACCCGCGGCGCCTCCGAGCACGTCCGCGCCGACGTGCTCCTGCTGTGCGCCGCCGAGGACCACTACATCCCGCGCAGCCAGCTCGCCGAGCAGGCCGCCGCGCTCACCAGCGCCGCGTCCGTGACCACCGTCACGCTCACCGCAGCCGACCACGCCGAGCAGCACTGCCACCTCGGCGCGCTCGAGCTCTCGATCGACCTCGCGCTGGGATGGCTCGCCGACGTCGACCGCCGCCGCCCCCTGCGCGCCGCCGCTTTTCCGTCCGGACCCCGGACCTAGACTTTGGGGCCCATGTCCGCCCGTTCCCCCCCCGCGCCGCCGCGGACACCGCCGCCGCGCGCGGCGTCCGGCGCCTCACCGGCCCCGTACGCGCGCACGTCCTGCGCGATCCCACCGCCTACCCCGCACTCGCCTCGCTGCGCTGCGGCGACGCGCGCAGCGAAACCGCCGTGCGCGAGGTCGAGCAGACCGCCGCGCGGCTCGTGGCGGGGACGACCATGATGGCCCAGACCGCCGTCGTGCTCGAGGACGACTCCGGGCAGCTGCTCGGCTACGCCAGCGTGCACAGCCGCCCGCCGCTCGGCTATCCAGGACCGCAAGCCGCGGCCCTGGATAGCCGACTGCTACATCGTCGCCTTCGGGCGCGATCGAGACCACCGCGACCGCCCGCTGCGCGACAGCCGCACGCGCATCGGCGAGGTCATCGTGCGCGCCGCGCTGGACATGATCGCCCTCGAAGCCCCCGCCGGGCCCATGCCCTCCGTGAGCGCGCTCGTGCGGCCCGAGAACGAGGCCAGCCATCGCATCCTTGAGGCGCTCGGCTTCGACAACCTCCCCATGGCCGCCACCGGCTTCGCCCAGGACCTGCGCTGGCGTGAGCGCGGCCTCGCGCTCCCTGAGCCGCTGTCGCGCGAGGTCTACGTCCCTCCCCGCGTCGGCGCGCTGCCGCCGGGGCGCAACGACCCCTGCACGTGCGGGTCGGGCAAGAAGTGGAAGAGGTGCTGCGGGGCGCGCGCGCGCGGGCGCTGAGGCGCGCGGCGCGCGGCGTCGTCAGTAGGGGTTCTTCGGAGAGCGGTCGGAGGACAGCGAGCCACGCGAGCGGGCGATCAGCTGCTCGATCGCGTCCGCCAGGTGCACCTCCGCGATGTGATGCTCGCCGCGCTCCACGCGCAGCTCGTGGGCCCTGAGCAGCACGTCCGCGTGCGTGCAGCCGAACGGCGGCTCGAAGCGGTATGAGGCGAGCTCGATCGTCAGGCCGAGCGGGTCGTCGAAGTAGATCGAGTCCATGAAGCCGCGGTCCTTCACGCCCGTATGCTTGATCCCGCGCTCGTCCAGGCGCTCCACCGCCTGCAGGAACGTGGCCCGCGAGAGCGAGAGGGCGATGTGGTGCACGCATCCCGGATCCGTCGCGGTGCGGCTCGGGTCGGGCGTCCGCTCCTCGTTCGTGAAGACCGTGATCAGCCGCCCGTCGCCCGGGTCGAAGTAGAGATGGCTCTCGCTGGGTTTGTCCAGGTTCGGCTGCTCGAAGACGAACGGCATTCCCAGCAGGCCCTCCCAGAAGTCGATCGACGTCTGGCGGTCTGCGCCCACGATCGTGATGTGGTGAACGCCCTGGCTCTGAAGCTTCTGCATCTGCCGATCCCCTCCATCGCTCTCAACGGGTCCGCTGCCCAGGAGGGTATAGCGCCCGCCGCGCAGACCCGGGCGCGCGCTATGCGCTCACGAGAACACCGGTTTGCCGGTCGGGGCGGGCGGCAGCGTGGCGGCGGCGGCGGTGCGGCTCAGGCCGCGGGCTCGGCGCCGACGATCAGGGGACGTCCGCCCGCTCCTGCCAGCGCGAGCGGATGGTCACCGCGCCGCTGTCGCCCGTGTAGCGGATCATCGCCACGCTCTCGGCCCGGCGGATGGTCTCACGCGTCTTTGCCTCATCCATTCTGAGCTCTCCCCGTTGTTGGTCAAGCCCGTGGCTTGGGGATCGCCTCAGATGTCGCGCCGCGGCGGCGCGCGCGGATGAGGACAGTGGCGGGGGCAGGATTCGAACCTGCGAAGGCAGAGCCAACGCGTTTACAGCGCGTCCCCTTTGACCGCTCGGGAACCCCGCC